>CALFNI010000606.1 GCA_937902695.1 uncultured Rhodanobacteraceae bacterium | reverse complement strand
GCTGCTGGCCGGCTCGATGCTCTATGCATGGATGCCGCTCCGCTTGCGGCGGATCGCTCTCGTGCTCGCGCCGCTGATCGGCGCCGGCGTCGTCGCCGCCTATCTCCTGCGCTTGGCGCTGGTCGCGCCCGCGCTCGACCGCATCGGGCTCACGTCCGATACCGACGTGCTGCTCGCGCACGCGCCGGCGGTCATCGGCGCCGCAGCCGACGGGCTCTTCTCGCAGTACAACTGGCATCTTTTCTGGATCGCATTCGCGCTGACGCTCGTCGTCCGCTTCGCGACGCTGCGGCAGTCCGCGCCGCTGCGTTTCGTCGGTCTCTTCCTTCTGCTCGGCAGCGCGTTCCTGTTCGCGCTGTTCGTGCTGACGCCGGCGGGCAAATGGGCGGAAAGCTACACGGCCGTGAATCGCCTCAGCCTGCAGATCGTGCCGGCGATGCTCGTCTTCGCCGCGCTGCTCTGGCGCGAGCCCGCGCCGGGCGCAGCGACGGCCGCGCCGCGCATGGCCCAAGCCGCGCCACTCGCGCCATAATCGCGCCTCCCTGACGCATGACCACGATGGCCGCACATCCGCACTCGCTGCACGCGCTCGCCGCGCGGTGCGTCGCCTCGGCGACGATCGCCGACAAGCTCGCGCTGACCGCCGACGTCGCCGCGCGCTTCGAGGCCGGCGAGCTCGAGCGCGACGGTCCGCCGGTCATCGCCGCGCCGCTGCCGACGTCGGCCGGCCGGCCCGCACGGCCGCGACTCGTCGCGCCGCGCGAGTTGCCGCGACGGAGTCTGGCGAGCGTCGAGGGCAGGGCGGCGCTTGTCCACGCGGTTGCGCACATCGAGTTCAATGCGATCGATCTCGCCTGGGACGCGGTGGCGCGCTTTCGCGGCCTGCCGTTCGAGTACTACCGCGACTGGGTCGGCGTCGCGGTCGACGAGGCGCGGCACTTCTCGCTGTTGTCCGCGCGGCTCGGCGAGCTCGGCTACGGCTACGGCGATTTCGCCGCGCACGACGGTCTCTGGGACATGGCCGTGCGCACCGCGGGCTCGTGCCTCGAACGCATGGCACTGGTGCCGCGCGTGCTCGAAGCGCGCGGCCTCGACGTGACACCCGGCATGATCGCGCGCCTGCGCGCGGCGCGGGACGATGCGACGGCCGACATCCTGGCGATCATCCTGCGCGAGGAAGTTGCGCACGTCGCCGCGGGCTCGCGCTGGTTCGCATGGTGCTGCGCGCTGGCGCACGTCGATCCGTCGGCGACGTTCGAAGCGTTGGTCGCGCGCCATCTTCGCGGCGCGCTGCGCGGTCCGTTCAACACCGAGGCGCGCCTGCGCGCCGGATTCACCGAAGCCGAGCTCGCCCAGCTCGATGCCGTCGCCAACGCGCCGCGCGCACCGACCGACGACATCGCCGCATGAGGCGCATCGCGTGGGGGCTCGCCGTGCTGGCGAGCTGGGCGATCCTGCTGCTCTGGGCGGCGCGCATCGATCTTTCGTCGCCCTTCGCCGCGGCCGAGCAGCGCGAGTTTCCGGGGGACGATTTCTCGGCCGTGTTCGGCGTGGGCAGCGCCGATTCGGATCGCTTGCGCGTGACGTCGGCAGGCGCGGACTTCACGAGCCTGCAGTCGCTCCAGCCGGCCGATCTCGACGCGGCGTCGTTCCCGACGCTGCGCTACCGCTTCGCCGGTTTCCCGCGCACCCTCGAGCTCTCGCTCGTGTTCCGCACGACCGAGAGCGCCGAGGACATCGCCATCTCGCTGCCGTGGCCGGGCGAGGGCACCAACACGTTCGATCTCAGCCAGGTTCCGGAGTGGCAGGGCCGCATCGTCGAGCTCGGCTTCGCCGAGTTTCCGGTCGCGCAGCTCGTGCCGCCGGCGCAAGGCTTCCGCCCGTTCGAGCTCGTCGGCGCCGATCTCTGGTCGCGCTCGTGGCGCGGCGATCTCGCCGCGCTATCGACGGACTGGCTGGGCGCCTGGTCGTGGACGCAACGCTCGGTGCATGCGCTCGGCCGCGACACCGATACGCCGCGCGCGCGATCGCTCGTGTTATGCGTCGCGATCGCGCTCGGCACCGCGCTGGCGTGGCTCGCGCTTCTCTTCGGCCGCCGCACGCCGGCGTTTGCGACGATCGGGCTCGGCGCCGCCGTCGCGGCGTGGCTCGCGCTCGATCTCGTCTGGCAGGCCGGGCTCTGGGGGCGCCTTGCGACGACGCGCGCGGTCTACGCGCCGCTCGACTGGGCCGAGCGCGAGCGCACCGTCGCCGATACCGACGTCGTCGCGGCGGCGGAGCGCCTGCGCGCGATGCTGCGCGACGAGCCGGAATCCTCGCGCATCCTCGTCTATGCGGACGCCGACAACGGCTACGAGCTTCTGCGCTTCGTGTGGCACGCGCTGCCGCTCAACGTCGCCGTGTTCGCGTATGCGAGCTTCGTCGGCGACGCCCTGCCCGAGAACACGCTCATCGTCTTCTACCACTCCAGCGCGTGGCGCACCCAGCCGACGTGGCGAAAGCTGCTGAGGTACAGCGAGCATCTCGCGACGTCGGACTCGATCCACGCCGACACGTTCGAGAACAATCCCGTGGACGTATTCCGGTTCCATCATGGCCGGCGTTGACGCGGCCTACATCGCAGCGTGGCTGTTGCCCCTCTTCGTCGGCGGCGGCGTCTGGACGCTGCTGCGCGGCTCGGCGCGAGGTCCTGCCGATATCGCCGCAGCCGCCGGCGCCGGATGGCTCGTCGGCGTGCTGATCGCCGCGGCATGCGCGCGGTTCGCGGCATCGGCCGATACGGCGCACGCGTTCGCGCGCGCCTGGCCCTGGTGCGCGGCGATCGGTGTCGCCGCGTGGATCGCGGCCGCGGTGCGGCTGCGCGGGCATCCGCATGGATTTTTCGTGCGTCCTCCGTCGATGCGGGCTGCGCTGCGCATCGTCTGGTGGCTGCTGCTGCTCTGGATCGTGGCGCGTCTCGCGCTGCTCGGCGACGAGGCGTCGCTGCGTCCGGTATTCCCGTGGGATGCGTGGTCCGCATGGGCGGTCAAGCCGAAGTCGTGGTTCCTGCTCGGGCGCGCGGAGCCGTATGTCTCGATGCTCGACTGGCTCGCCAGCCCGCAGCTCGCGACGCGCACGGCAGCGTCGTGGGGCTATCCCGAATTGCTGGCCTGGATCGAGCTCTGGTTCGCGAGCGCGGCCGGCGCGTGGAACGAGCCGCTCGTCGATGTCGCGTGGTGCGGCGCGCTCGCGGCATTCTCGCTCGCGGCGTACGGTTACTGGCGCGCGCTCGGGCTCGCGTCATGGCTCGCGCTTGCATTCGTCTACGTGCTCGTCTCGCTGCCGCTGATCGACGCGCACGTCGCGCTCGCCGGTTACGCCGATCTCTGGCTCGCGCTGACGCTGGGCCTTGCGACGCTCGCGTGGATGCGCTGGATCGTCGACGGCGAGCGCGGCCAGCTCGCGCTCGCGGCGTGCCTTGCGCTGTGCCTGCCGGCGATCAAGCTCGAAGGCACGGTCTGGCTGCTGACGTTCGGTAGCGTGGTTGTGCTCGATCTTCTGCCGCGGCGCTGGCGCTGGCCGACGCTGGGCGCGATCGCCGTCGTCGTGCTCGCCGCGGTCGCGGCGGGCGCGTTCGGAGCCGTCAGCATGAGCTGGAACCGGATCGAGATTCCGTCGCTCGGCACGTTCGCGCTTGCGTGGCACGGTGTCGGCGGCGCGATGGTCGCGAGTCTCTTCACGCTGCCGAACTGGCATCTCTTCTGGTACGCGTTGCCGGTGCTGCTCGCGCTGCGGCGGACGCGCTTTCGCGGCGATCGGGCGGCGCGGATGCTCGGGCTGATGCTGCTGATCGACTTCGCGTTCCTGTTCGTGCTGTTCTTCCTGACGACGGCGTCGGCCTGGGCCCAGGATTTCACGAGTGCCAACCGGCTGATCCTGCAGCTCGTGCCGAGCGTGCTCGTGCTCGCCGCGACGCTGCTGCGTCCGCTCGCCGGCGAAGAGGCTGCGATCAGCGCAGGACGTCTTGGTACAGCGCAAGCCAGCGTTGCGCCGAGCGCTCCAGCGTAAAGCGTTGTTCGAAGCGCTCGCGGCCATGCGCACCCATGCGGGCGCGCAGCTCCGCGTCGCGCAGGCGCGCGAGCGCGGAGGCGAGCGCGGACACGTCGCCGGGCGGAACGAGCACGCCGCTTGCGCCGTCCGCGACGACCTCGCCGATGCCCGAGCCCTGAATCGCGCTCGCGACGACCGGCAGGCGCGCGCGCATCGCTTCGAGCAGCACGAGGCCGAACGCTTCGCCGCGATTGAGCGAAGGCAGCACGAATGCATCGGCGGCGGCGTACGCCGCGAGCAGCGTCGCGTCGTCGACGGCGCCGGCGAAGCGGACACGATGGGCGACGGCGCATTCGATCGCCGTCGCGCGCAGCGCTTGCGCGCATTCGCCTTCGCCGACGATGACGAGCCGCGCATCCGGCACGCCGGCCAGCGCGCGAAGCAGGATGTCGAAACCCTTGTAATGACTGAGCCGCCCGACCGCGAGCCAGCGGACTCCATCGCCATCGGGCCACAGATCGCGGCGCGGGGATGGCAGCGCCGCTTCGTTGGC
>CALFNI010000605.1 GCA_937902695.1 uncultured Rhodanobacteraceae bacterium | reverse complement strand
CAAAAAAAGCACGGTCGTTCGACAGAGGTCGGCACCGGCCTGGATGCGCGCGGGATTTTCGCTCGTCAGCTGGGTCGCGCCGGATGCGGTCATTGCCCGCGCGGTCGCGCTCTGCTGCACGCCATCGCGAAGCGCGCGGCGTCGCGCCGCGGAAGCCGGCTCGGCATCTGCGGCAACGACCACGCTCGATGTCGGCGGCCGCAACATCGAGGTGTACCGCTGGGGCGATCCCGCGGTGCAGCCCTATGTGCTCCTGCTGCATGGCTGGTCCGATTACGCGCTGCGCTTCCGGCCGTTGATCGACGTGCTGCGCGAGGCCGGGTTTGCCGTCGTCGCGTTCGATCAGCCCGGGCACGGACGCAGCGACGGCGACACGTCGACGCTGCCGGAGTTCGCGCGGTGCGTCGGCGCGGTCGGCCGGCATTTCGGCCGCGCGGCCGCCGTCATCGGCCATTCGATGGGC
The DNA here is from genome assembly GCA_937902695.1 of uncultured Rhodanobacteraceae bacterium. Lineage (GTDB taxonomy): Bacteria > Pseudomonadota > Gammaproteobacteria > Xanthomonadales > Rhodanobacteraceae > Dokdonella_A. The sequence goes on along the minus strand of CALFNI010000605.1, from coordinate 2,610 downwards.
GGCGCGGCAGCGGCAGTCGCCTTGCGCGACGGCCTCGTCGCCGATCGCGCCATCCTGATCGCGCCGCCGGCCGATCTTGCCGACGCGGCCGATCGCTTCGCGCAATTCATCGGCCTCGCGCCGCGTCTGCGCGACCGCTTCCATCGGGCGCTCGAAGCGCGCGCATCGGTCCGCTTCGAATCGCTCGAGGCGCATCGCAACGTGCCGGCCATCGATCGGCCGGCGCTGATCGTGCACGATCTCTTCGATCGCGAAGTGCCGTGGTCGGACGGCGAGCGCTACGCGCGCTACTGGCTTGGCGCGCGCATGATGAGCACCGCGCATCTTGGCCACAACCGGATCCTGTCCGACGCCGGCGTCGTCGGCGCGCTGCTTGATTTCCTGCGCGGCCGATCGGTCGGCGAGCGCGTCGTGTCGACGCAGGCCCTGCCTTTCGGCTACGCGTGATCAGCCCTTGCTGCTGCGCACGAACTGCGGCAGTGCCGGATTGACGACTTCCCACGCGAGCTTCTCGCCGGTCCAGATTTCGCGCTCCGGCGGGAATGCGTCGGGGTCGTCGAGCGTCGCAGTCTGCACGTCGACGACGTCGGGACGGCGATCGCTGCGATAGACGAGCGGCGTCCCGCACGCGCCGCAGAAGCTCCGCTCGATGTGCGGCGAGGAGCGAAAGCGTTTCGGCGCGCCGGCCGTGAACGCAAAGCCCTCCGCCGCTGCGATGACCCATGCGACGGAAGGCGCGCCGGCCGCGCTGCGGCAGCTTTCGCAATGGCAGAGCGTTCGTCCGCGCGGCTCGCCGGTGATGCGGTAGCGCACGGCCCCGCACAGGCAGCCGCCTTCGCTGATGCGTTCGTTCATGGCGTCCTCCGATTCGCGTGCACGGCGTCATGCGGCCGTCGACGTACGATGCAACAGCACGCCGCCGATCACGAGCGCGATGCCGGCGATCTCGACGGGCGCTGGAACCTGGCGCAGCACGAGGGCGCCGACGAGACTCGCCGTCGCCGGCAGCAGCGCGAGCAAGAGCGCGAACGTCGAGCGCGGCAGGCGCGCCATCGCGAGCTGATCGCAGACGTAAGGAATCACCGACGAGCAGATGCCGACGCCGATCGCCGCGGCGAGCAGGCGCGGATCGTGGAGCGCCGGCAGCGCATCGCGAAACCCGATCGGCGCGGCGGCGATCGCGGCGATGAGCATCGCCGCGCCGAGCCGGTCGATGCCCGACGCGCCGCCGTCGCGCGCGAGCGCGTGACCGGCGACGATGTAGCCCGCGAAGAGCGCGCAGTTGACGAACGCGAAGAGGTAGGCGAGCGGCTCGCCGGCGAAGCGGACATTCGTCAGCAGCGCAACGCCGCCGATCGCCGTCGCGAGCGCAACGACGTTGCGCAGGTCGCGCAGGCCCGCGACAGCGAGCCCGATCGGCGCCAGGAACTCGATCGCGCCGACCGTCGCAAGCGGCAGCCTCTCGATCGCGAGATAGAACACCGAGTTCATGACCGCCAGGATCGCCCCCATCGCGACCAGCAGCATCAGCTGCGGCTTCGTCGCGCTCGCGATGACGCGCCAGGGCCTGCGCCAGAGTGCGAACGCGACCGCCGCCGTCGTGATGCGCAACCACGCCACGCCGAGCGCCGCGACATACTGGAACAGCAGCACCGCGAACGCGGGGCCGAGGTAATGGAAGATCGCGCTGACGACGAAGAACGCATGCGGCGGTATCGCGTCGATGCGCGCGCGCGGATTTTCGAGCCCGATTCCGATCGATTTCATGGCCGTTCCTCCGGCTTGCGGTCTGGTGCTATTGTCGAAGGCGATGGAGCCTCGGTGAACGATCAAACGCAGGTTTCGCGGATGGAATCAGCGATATGCAACGGAAAACAACGCGAAATTCCTTCGATAACGTAAGCACCCTTCTCGACGCCACGAATCTCGGGATCCTGAAGATGCTGATCGACGAGCCGCGCACCGCGATGAGCTCGCTCGCGCGCGGCGTCGGCATGTCGGCGCCCGCGGTGACCGAGCGCGTGCAACGGCTGCAGGACGCCGGCGTGATCCGCGGCGCGCGGCTCGACGTCGATCAGGCCGCGCTCGGTCTCGGCATCACGGCGTTCGTGCGCGTGCGCCCGATGCCTGGACAGCTCTCGAACATCGCCGAGCTCGCGCGCGCGACGCCCGAGATCGTCGAATGCCACCGGATCACCGGCGAGGACTGCTTCATCATGAAAGTGCTCGTCGGCCGCGTCGAATTGCTCGAAGCGGTGCTCGACGAAATCCTGAAGTACGGCAACACGACGAGCTCGATCGTGCAGTCGACGCCGGTGCCGTTGCGCGCGCCGCCGCTGCCGCTGCCGGCGTCGCGCTAGAAGTCGAAACCGTCCGCGAAGATCGAGTCGGCATCGGCCGCCTCGAACGAGCCGATGTCGCAGATCGCGCTGCCGTCGCCATTGCCGTCGACGGGCCGCACGTTGCCGCGCTGATCGAGATTCGATATCGGCGCCGCAGCGCACGCGTCCGCATCGGCCGCGTCGAGCGCGACGCTGCCGGCGAGAAGCGCGTGCGTCTTCGTCGCGCCGCCGTTGTCGGCGAGCTCGCCGAGCGCGAGATCCTCGAACG
>CALFNI010000604.1 GCA_937902695.1 uncultured Rhodanobacteraceae bacterium | reverse complement strand
GATCGGCGTGCGCTCGGCGACATCGCCGTGCACGACGTAGGCGACGCGGCCGGCGCCCGTATCGACGAACGGCCCGCGATCGACCATCAGCACGTTCGGGTGCTCGTCGATGAGGATGCGCGTCGTGAGCTGCTGGTTCTGGCGAAGGCCGACCGGCTTCTTCTCGCCGAAGCGGACGCGGCCCGTGACCTGGCTGTTGACGACTTCGGGCGAGACCGCGCTGACTTCGCCGGCGTACGTGCCGTTGCTGTCGCGGACCTCCGCCGGCATGCCGATCGTGAGATCGTGCGCGAACACTTCCGGAATCTGCACTTCGACCTCGAGCGCGCTGAGATCGATCACGGTCAGGATCGGCGCGTTCGCGGCGACGTTGGCGCGCTGCTGCACGAGGAGCTGGCCGACCTGGCCGTCGACCGGCGAGCGCACCTTGAGCTCGTCGACCTGGCGCGTGATGTCCTCGACGAGGAGCTTCTGGCGGTCGAGCGCGAGGCGCTTGGTCTTCGACTCGAACGCGAGGCTGTCGCGCTCGAGCGCCAGGTCCTTCTCGGCATTCGTGACCGTGATGTCGGCCTTGGCGAGCGCGTCCTTCGCGCGCAGCACGTCGAGCTCTGGCAGCGCGCCGGCCGTGAACGCCTTCGTCGTGCGCTCGACTTCGCGTGCCGCCGTCTGCCGGTCGATGCGCGCCTGGTCGAGCGTCTTCTGCGAAGCGAGCTGGAGCTTCCTGTGGTCGATCTCGGCGCGCTCGACGTCGAGCTGCAGGCTGTCGAGCGTCGCCTGCTCCTGCTTTTCCTTGTTGGTCAGCTCCGGCGAATCGACGACCGCGAGCACGTCGCCTTTCTTGACCTTGTCGCCGGCATGGATGTCGAGATCGACGAAGCCCGCGCTGCGCGCATAGAGCGTCGGCGCCACGGCCGCGACGACCTTGCCCTGCACCGAGACGTCGCGCGTCAGCGTGCCGCGCTTGACGTCGGCGAAGCGCAGCCGCGCGGCGCTCGCCGAGGAGTCGGCCGAAAGCAGATGCGCAACCGTCGGCGCGACCGCGAGGACGACGCCGACGGCAACCACCGCCACGCCGATCCAGATCGCGCGCTTCCTGTAATCGACCTTCGGAGCGAGACGAACGTCCTGGGCCGAGGTATCGCGAATCATTGTCTTGAGGCTCCGCGCGGCAATAGGCCGCCTGGCCTGTGTTTTAGCAATGCGCGTGCCAAACATAGGTAATTGATATTTGTCGCGTTTATGGCGACGCGCCGGACGCGGACAGTGTCCGGGGCTTTGGCGGACAGGCCTCGGACAGGGCCGCTTTTCCCTCGCGCCGCGCGGCAAGGAGTCACGGGGTGCGCTCCGTCGCGGCAGCCGCCGGCCCGCCATCGCGCTTTCGCAAACGATCCGGCGCGCGCGCATCCTTGCGACCTTACGGCGCTGCCCGGCATCTCTTGAATCCAGTGAGCGCAGCCAGCTTTCAGATCGATGTCCCGGAGCTTGTCCTGGCGCGTGCGCGTCGCGGCGATGCGCGCGCGCTCGAAACGATCTACCGCGCATTCGAGCGGCCGGCCTACACGCTCGCGTTGCGCGTGGTCGGCGACGTCGAGAGCGCGCGCGAGGTCGTGCACGACGCGATGCTGCGGCTGATCGAGCGCATCGGGCAGTTCCGCGGCGAAGCGCCGTTCTGGGGCTGGCTGCGCCAGATCGTCGTCAACGAGGCGCTGATGCACCTGCGCAGGTCGCGCGGCGCCGCGTTCGAGGAGCTCGACGAGCGCGACGAGCCGCCCGGCGACGGACCGCCGCCATGGCTTCTCGCCGACGCGGCGCAGCTCGAGCGCGCGCTCGGCGAACTGCCGAGGATGACGCGCAGCGTGCTGTGGCTTTATCACGTCGAGGAATACACGCACCAGGAAATCGCAGAAATGACCGGCAAGTCAGTCAGCTTTTCGAAATCGCAGGTCGCGCGCGGCGGAAGTCGCCTGCGCCGCCTGATGGACCGGCAGGAACAGGAGGCGGCCCGATGTCTCGCCGCGACGCCATGAACGATCGTCCGGGCGATGCCGCGCTCGCCGCCGCCCTTCGCGCGCTGCCCGATGCCGCGCCGATGCCCGATCTCTGGCCCGACCTCGCGCGCTCGATCGCGCGTCGTCGCCGGCGTCCGTTGCGCTATGCGCTGCCGATCGCCCTCGCGGCCGCCGTCGCATTCGCGCTCGTGCTGCCGAGACTCGTGAACCGCGGCGCGACGACATCGCAGCCGGCGACGCCGGTCGCGCACGTCACGGCGCCGGCGAGCCCCGTCGACGAGCTCTCGCAACTGCACAGGCGCTCGCAGTCGCTCGAGCGCTGGATCGCCGCCGTCGCCGCGCGCGCGCCGCAGGACGGGCGCGATCTGATGGCCGCGGTCGAAGTCGAGGACCTGATCGGCCTCGTCGACGTGCAGCTCGGCGGCGCGCACACCCGTTCCGATGCGCTGCCGCTCTGGCGCCAGCGCGTCGCGTTGCTCGAAGACCTCGCCGCGATTCGCGGCAACGGCGTCGCGCTCGCCGCGAACGGCGCCGACGGCGAAGCCGTGCCGGCTTCGCTCAACCTGTTGAACTGAAGAGGACATCATGAAACGCATTCTGCTCATCGCCGGCTCCGCGTTCGCCTTGAACGGTGCGATCGCCGTGAACGGCGCGTTCGCGGCCGACGCCGCGCCAAGGACCGACACGAAACCTGTCGTCGCGACCGCTCCGGCGAGCGCGACGACAGGCGCCGCGGCTGCCGCAAGTGCACGCGTCGATGCGACGAACGACGCCGCGAGAACCGAGGAGGCGCGCAGGCAGCTCGTCGAGCTCCGCACGCAGATGCAGGAGCTTTCGCGCAAGATGGCCACGCTCTCGGCCGAACTCGGCGAAAGCGGTCCGCGCTCGTACGCGTATCGCTACATCGGCAATCCCGACCGCGCGATCATCGGCGTCGTGCTCGCCACCGACGACAAGGGCGTGCGCATCAGCGGCGTCACGCCGGATGGGCCCGCGGCGCGCGCCGGCGTGCGCGACGGCGACATCGTCACCGCGATCGACGGCAAGGGCATCGACGGTTCGACGCGCGATGCGCGCGATGCGCTCGCCAACCTCAAGGACGGTCAGGAGGTCACGCTCGCCTACGTGCGCGGCGACCAGAAGGGCACGGTCAAGATCAAGGCGCAGCGTCGCGAGGCACGCAACTGGCCGATGCTGATGAACGAGGATCCCGAGCATCCGTTCCTGCCGAAGGATTTCAACGAGCGCATCCAGGCCGACGTGGAGCGCGCGCAGCGCGACGCCGAGCGCGTCTACGAGCGCGACCACGCGCAGATCGAGCGGCAAGTCGAGCGCGCAACGCGCGAGGCGATGAAGCACGTGCCGCCGCAGCAGCCGATGCTGCACCTCGGGATGCCGTGGTGGGGCCTGAACCTTGCGCCGCTCAACGCCGACCTCGGCCGCTATTTCGGCACCGACAAGGGCGTGCTCGTCATCGCCGCCGACAACGAGTCATTGCCGGGCATCCGCGCCGGCGACGTCATCACGAACATCGCCGGCGAGACGGTGAATCGTCCGGAAGATGCGCTGCGGGCGCTGCGCGACCAGGACTCGGGCAAGGACGTCGCGATCAAGCTCCTGCGCGACCACAAGACGGTCGCGCTCAACATGAAGGCGCCGGCGTTCAACTCGATTTTCAACCTGCGCGCCGCGCCGCCGGCCCCGCCCTCGCCGCCGGCGCCCAGGATGCCTGCGGCACCGGCTGCTCCGCCGGCACCGGCTGCCCCTGCCGGGCCGCCGACGCCGCCGGCGATCGCGGACGCCGACATCGACTGACTCACGTCCCATTGCGCGTGCCGAGCCAGACGCCGGCGACGACGAGCGCGAAGCCCGGCAGCATCGGCAGCGTCAGGCGCTCGCCGAGCACGAAGAAGCTCATGACCGCCGCGATCGGCGGCATGAGGTAGAACAGCGCGGCGACGTCGGTCGCCGCGCCGCGCCGGAGCAGCACGAAGAACAGCGCGAAGCCGCCGACGGCGTTGACCAGCACGAGCCACGCGAGCGCGCCCGCATACGCCCCGCTCCAGTCCGCCGCGAAATGCTCGGCCAATGCCGCGAGCGGCAGCATCACGACCAGCGCCGCCAGATGCTGCACGGCGAGCCCGACGCGAAGGTCCATCTTCACCGAATGGCGCTTCTGATAAAGCGTTCCGATCGATAGCGAGAAGAGGCCGGCGACGGCGGCGGCATAGCCGGCCACGGTGCCGGAGCCCGAGCCGAGCCGGCCGTCGAGCACGAGCGCGACGCCGACGAAGCCGAGCGCGAGGCCCGCCCATTGCCGCCACGCCAGGCGCTCGCCGACGACCGTCGCGCAGAGCGCGGTGGAGAGCGGCATCGCGCCGATGATCAGCGCCGATATCCCGCTCGACACGCCGAGCCTGAGCCCGGTATAGACGCCGCCGAACGAAATCGCGAGCGACAGCACGCCGACCACGACGCTGTGCATGATGCACGCGCGTGTCGGGCGCTCGGCGCGGCCGACGATCGCGAGCAGTGCGAAGACCGCGGCCGCGAGCGCGAAGCGCCATGCCAGCAGCGTGAACGCGCCGCCGTGCTGGACCGCGATCTTGGCGGCGGGATAACCCGAGCACCAGAGCACGACGAATGCGCCGGCGAGGACGTGATCCTGCCAGCGGCGCGTGGCGAGGGATGCGGAAACCGGTTGTGTGCCTTCCATGTCGAACGCGGCTGCGGACAATCCCGGATTATGCGCGATTCGCTCTTTCCCCTCTCCCGCGAGCGGGAGAGGGGAAAAGCGCGCGCGGGAGGGGAAGCGTGAGCGGTAGAGGGGAACAGCGTCAGCTTGATGCTTCGAGCGCTTGCCAGCGCGCGTAGGCCTCGTCGAGCGCAGCCTGAAGCGCCGCCATGTCCGCGTGCGCCGCGACGATCGCCGCGCTGTCCTGGCGATAGAACTCCGGATCCTCGAGCCGTGCGCTCATTGCAGCGAGATCCGTTTCGAGCTGCTCGATGCGCGCGGGCAGCGCTTCGAGCTCGCGCGCTTCCTTCCAGCTGAGCTTGCGCCTGGCCGGAGCGGACGACGGCTCCGGCTCGACGCGACGCGGCTTCGACGCGCTCTCGCTTTTTTTCGGCGGGGCCGGCCGAGCCTGCCGCACCCAGTCGCTGTAGCCGCCGACGTACTCGCCGACGCGGCCATCGCCTTCGAGCACGAGCGTGCTGGTGACGACATCGTCGATGAACTCGCGATCGTGCGAGACGAGCAGCAGCGTGCCCGGATACGACGCCAGCAATTCCTCGAGCAGCTCGAGCGTCTCGATGTCGAGATCGTTGGTCGGCTCGTCCATCACGAGCAGGTTCGACGGCTTCGCGAACAGCTTGGCGAGCAGGAGCCGGTTCCGCTCGCCGCCCGAAAGCGCGGTGATCGGCGCGCGCGCGCGCTCCGGCGAGAACAGGAAATCCTGCAGGTAGCCGATCGCGTGCTTGCGCGCGCCGTTGATCTCGATGTACTCGCGGCCCTCGGCGACGTTGTCGAGCGCATTCAAGTCGTCGCGGAGCTGGACGCGGTGCTGATCGAAATACGCGATCTCGATTCCACTGCCAAGCGTCACCGCGCCGCGCTGCGGCTTGATCTCGCCGAGCAGGAGGCGGAGCAGCGTCGTCTTGCCCGAGCCGTTCGCGCCGATGAGGCCGACGCGGTCGCCGCGCTGGATCGTCGTCGTCAGCGCATCGACGATGACGCGATCGCCATACGCGAAATGGATATCGTCGACATCGATCACGCGTCGGCCCGACGGGGCCGCGGCGCCGACGTCGATCTTCGCGGTGCCGACGCGGGCGCGGCGCGCAACGCGCTCGCGCCGCATGTCCTCGAGCGCGCGCACGCGGCCTTCGTTGCGCGTGCGCCGCGCCTTGATGCCCTGGCGGATCCAGACTTCCTCCTGCGCGAGCTTGCGGTCGAACAGCGCGTTCGCCTGTGCCTCGGCGTGCGCGCGCTCGTCGCGGCGGCGCAGGTAGTTGCCATAGTCCCCGGGCCAGCTCGTGACGCTGCCGCGGTCGATCTCCACGATGCGCGTCGCCAGCGCGCGCAGGAACCTGCGATCGTGCGTGACGAACACGAGGCTGCCGGCGAAGCCGAGCAGCATCTCCTCGAGCCAGGCGATCGCCTCGATGTCGAGATGGTTGGTCGGCTCGTCGAGCAGCAGGACGTCGGGGTCGATCACGAGCGCGCGCGCGAGAAGCACGCGGCGTTTCATGCCGCCGGACATCGCGGCGAAATCCGCGTCTTCGGGCAGGCCGAGTCGCGCGAGCACCTCGGTGACGCGCTGGTCGACGTTCCAGCCGCGCTCGGCATCGATCGCCGCCTGCACTCTCGCGAGCGCGCCGGTCGCTCCGGGTTCGTCGAGCCGGTGCGAGAGCCGATGGAACTCGGCAAGCAGCTCGCCGACGTGACCGAGCGCGCCGGCGACGACGTCGAAAACGTCGCCCGCGAGCCCGTGCGGCACTTCCTGCGCGAGCCGCGCGACGCGCACGCCGCCCTCGACACGCACGTCGCCCGAATCGGGCCGGATCTCGCCCGCGATGAGACGCAGCAGCGTCGACTTGCCTTCGCCGTTGCGTCCGACGACGGCGATGCGCTCGCCGCGCTCGATCGCGAGGCTGGCGTGTTCGAGCAACAATGGACCGCCGACCGAATAGTCGACATCGACGAGATTGATCAGCGACATGCGGCCATCATAAGGCCCGCCTCATGCCGCGCGTCGCGTGCGATCGCCGCTGCGCATCGCGATCGCGTCGACGATCACCTCGTATCCCGCGTCCGCGCGATGCGCGCGCTCGCTGAGCGTGCGCCTGAACGCACGCGCGCCCGGCAGGCCCTGGTAGAGCCCGAGCACGTGTCGCGTGATGTGCTGCAGCCGATCGCCGCGCGCGAGATGCGCATCGACGTAAGGCTCGAGCGCGGCGAGCACGGCGTCGCGGTCGGGCAGCGGCGTGCCGAAGATCTCGTGCTCGATCTCGGCGAGGCGATACGGCTCGTGATAGGCCGTGCGGCCGAGCATGACGCCATCGACGTGGCGCACATGTTCGTGCACGTCGGCCACGCTCGCGATGCCGCCGTTGACGATGATCGTGAGCTCCGGGAAATCGCGCTTCAGCCGGTAGACGCGCGCGTAATTCAGCGGCGGCACCTCGCGGTTCTCCTTCGGCGACAGCCCTTCGAGCCAGGCCTTGCGCGCGTGCACGACGAAGACGGTGCAGCCCGTGGCGCGCACGGTCTCGACGAAGCGCTGGAGATCTTCGTACTCGTCCTGCTCGTCGACGCCGAGCCGGCATTTGACCGTGACCGGAATCGCCACGGCCGCGCGCATCGCCGCGACGCAGTCGGCGACCAGCGCGGGCTCGCGCATCAGGCATGCGCCGAAGCGGCCCGATCGGACGAGCGTCGTGTAGGGCACGCGTGTC
>CALFNI010000603.1 GCA_937902695.1 uncultured Rhodanobacteraceae bacterium | reverse complement strand
CGCACCATTCCGGTCGCCGTGATATACACGCTCACCTAATCGGACGTGCGCAACACCTCGCACAGCGACGATCCGTCGGCCGACTTCCAGAAGAACAGCTCGCTGCTCTTCGCGAGCGCGAGCGTGTTCCTCGCCGGCAAGGTCACCGACAACGTCGGCGCATTCGTCCAGGTCACGTACGACAATTACGCCAAGCAGGGCTCCGACGGCTCGTGGCGCGGACACACGTCGGCCGACAACATGGACATCCGCTACGCCGACCGCTTCATCGGCCCGGATCGCGACATCATCTTCGGCGTCACCGCGAACAACAACCCGTCGGTGACGGATCCCTGGAACTCGGCGCCCGCGTGGATGCAGTACGTGCCGGTGCCGAGCCCGACCAGCAGCGCGTTCATCGACGGCGCCGCGCCGTACACGGGCTTCGCGGCGGGCGGCAACATCGCCGGCGTCACCGCGTACGCGTTCTGGAACCAGACGCTCTATGTCGAGGCCGGCGGCTACGGCAGCGCACGCGGCGTCGCCTCGTTCATGTCGGCCGGGGTCGCCGACGCCGAAAAGACGCGCCTGCAAGGAACGAATCCGTACTGGCGCATCGCGCTCAGCCGCGAACTCGGCGCGCACAACGTGATGGTCGGCCTCTCGGGCATGAATGCGGACGTCTACGACGATCCGCTCGACACGTCCGATCCGGCCTCGATCCATCATTTCCACGACATCGGCGCGGACGCGCAGTACCAGTACCTGCTCGATCCGAACGCGGTCACGCTGCAGCTCGCCTACATGCGCGACACGCATCACGTGCCGGCACTTCTCGCCAACCAGCCCGTATTCGACGTCGACGGCAAGCCGCTTGCGAACACGAACTCGACCGATCGCGCGAACGTATTGCGCGCGAAGGCGAGCTACATCTACCGCGCGAAGTACGGCACCAGCCTCTCGTTCTTCAACCAGACCGGCACGACCGACTCCGCGCTCTACGATCCGACGCCGGTGTTCGGCAACGTGTCGGGCAATCCCGGCATCCGCGGCTGGACTGCCGAAGCGTTCGTCACGCCGGTCCAGTATCTCCGGATCGGCCTCCAGTACACGATGTACGACCGCTACAACGGCGCCTCGCACAACTACGACGGCGCCGGACGCAACGCCAGCGACAACGATTCGCTGTTCCTCTATTTCTGGGGCGCGTACTGAGTCGCGCGGAGGTGGTTATGGGTCGCGAATACAGGGTCACGATCGCGCTCGCCGTCGCCGTGCTCGCCGCATGCGCGAACCTGCAGCGCTCGCGCGACCTCGGCAATCCCGACGTGGCCGGCCGCGTGCTCGCCGAGCAGGTCTGCTCGAACTGCCACGGCGTGACCGGCTCGTCGGTGTCGCCGAACATGCCCAACCTCGCCGGGCAGCAGAAGGGCTATCTCGTCGCGCAGCTCCGCGGCTTTCGCGAGAAGAGCCGGCAGGATCCGGCCGGCTACGAATACATGTGGGGCATCAGCCGCACGCTGACGGACCGGCAGATCGACGAGCTCGCCGACTACTTTTCGATGCAGACGCTGCGGCCGCAGCGCATCGAGAGTCCGCCCGCCCGCATCGAGGCGGGCCGCGCGATCTTCACCGGCGGCGTGCCCGACAGCGGCGTGCCCGCCTGCCTCTCGTGCCATGGGCCCGACGCACTCGGCACGGACATGTATCCGCGGCTCAACGGCCAGCACGCCGACTACATCGCCAAGCAGCTCCTCGTGTTCCAGCGCACCGACCAGCGCCCGGCAGGCGCGGTGATGAAAGTCGTCGCGCACGGCCTCACGCCTTCGGCGGTCGACGACGTCGCCGCGTATCTGCAAGCAATGCCGGGTCTCGCCGGCGCTCGCTAGCGTTTCGCACGGCGGCCCGTGCGCGTCGGCGGCCGCTTCGGGCACACTCCCGGTTCCGACGTTCCGGGACGAGCCACGATGACGCCCACGATCCGCGCGATCCTCCTCTGCGTGCTTGCATTCGAATCCGCGCTGGCGTCCGGCGCAGCGCCGGCCGCGGGCGGCGAGGCGAAGCCGCCGGCCGACGTCGCGACCGCGACGCGCGGCACCGAGCACGTCGCGGGCTTTTTCGACGTTTACCGTGACGCCGCGAAAGGCCGCGTCCTGCTCGGCGTGCGCGAGATCGGCAAGCCTTTCCTTCTCGTCACGTCGCTGCCGTGGGGACTCGGCTCCAACGACGTCGGCCTCGACCGCGGCCAGAGCGGCGAATCGCATCTCGTCGAGTTCCGTCGCGCCGGCTCGCGCCTCTTGCTCGTCGAGGACAACACGAAGTTCCGCGCGGATTCCAGCAACGCCGACGAAGCACGCAGCGTGCGCGAGGCATTCGCCGAATCGGTGCTGTGGGCCGGCGATATCGCCGGCGAGCGCAAGGGCAGCGAGGAGGAAGTCGTGGTCGACGTCGGCCCGCTGCTGACGACCGACCTGCACGGCATCGCGCGCCGGCTCGCCGAGGCGAAGCAGGGCAAGTACGAGATCGACGAGAAGCGGAGCGCCGTCGCGCCGGAGGATGTGAAGAGCTTTCCGGACAACACCGAGCTCGAAGCGATGCTGACCTTCAAGGGTCCGGGCGATCAGCAGTTCGTCAAGGACGTCGCGATGGAGCCCGACAGCCTCACGATGCGCCAGCACCTCAGCTTCGTGCGGCTGCCGCCGCCGGGATTTGCACCGCGCCTTTATCATCCGGCGTCGGGCGCGTTCAGCGCCGGCTTCTACGATTATTCGCGGCCGCTCGCGTCGAGCCTCGACGTGCGCTACCAGCCGCGCTTCCGGCTCGAGAAGACCGATCGGTCGGCGGCACCGGGTCCGGTGAAGAAGCCGATCGTGTTCTATCTCGATCGCGGCACGCCCGAGCCGGTGCGCTCGGCACTCCTCGAAGGCGCGAACTGGTGGAAGACCGCATTCGAGAAGGCGGGCTTCAAGGATGCGTACCGCGTCGAGCTCCTGCCCGAAGGCGCGGATCCGATGGACATCCGCTACAGCATCATCACCTGGGCGCATCGCTACACGCGCGGCTGGTCGTACGGGCAGCCGATCGTCGATCCGCGTACCGGCGAGATCATCAAGGGCTCGGTGACGCTCGGCTCGCAGCGCGTGCGCCAGGACATCCTGATTGCCGAGGCGCTGCTCGCGCCGTACGACAAATCGAACGCGGGTGAGCTTGCGAGCGAGGCGCAGCAGATGGCGCTTGCACGCCTGCGCCAGCTCGCGGCGCACGAAGTCGGCCACGCGCTCGGCTTCGCGCACAATTTCGCGGCGAGCCGGCTCGGCAACGGATCGGTCATGGATTACCCGCATCCGCTGATCGAGCTCGATGCGAGCGGCGCGGTGCGTCTCGATCACGCGTACGGCGTCGGCGTCGGGCCCTGGGACGATTTTCTCGTCGCGCACGCCTACGCGGAGTTTCCTGCGGGCGAGGAGGCGGCGTCGCTCGCAAAGCTGCGCGCCGACATCGCGAAGGCCGGGTTCCGCTACGTCAGCGATCCCGATTCGCGCGCGCCGGGCGATGCGGAGCCCGATGGGTTGCTGTGGGATTTCGGGCCCGACACGCTGAAGTCGTTCGATGCGCTGCTCGCCGTCCGGCGCAGCGCGCTCGATCGTTTCTCGATC
>CALFNI010000602.1 GCA_937902695.1 uncultured Rhodanobacteraceae bacterium | reverse complement strand
GCGTTGGCGACCTCTGCAGCAGGCTAGCCGCGGACGGAATCGGGGCTATGTCCGTCGTGCAGGGACTACGCGATGCCTGCGGTGCCCCGGTTGGTCATGCCTTTATATGGATCGGGTCCTGATCGTCGCCAGACGATCCGTCCCACAGCATGCAGACGCGCGAACCGACATGCCCGGACCGCCATGTCCGACGCGTCCCTCGCGCATCGCGGCGTGCCTGCTCCACTACCTGCGCATCACGATCGGCCTCCACGTCGGCGAGCTCGCGCTGTCGCTGCTTGCCGGCTGCAGCGGTCGCTACTGCGCGGCATCTGCACGCGTACATGAGCGGCGACGCGCAGGCGTCGGGCACGCGGTCTGGGCGGGCGGCGGGCGCGCTAGACTCCTCCGCTTGCCGGAGGACGACGCGTGGCCCTCTTCGAAAGCATCCTGACGCTGCTGCTGCTCGCGATCCTGCTGCTGCAGGTCTCGCGCCGGCTCGGCATTCCGTATCCGACGATGCTGGCCGCGGCAGGGCTCTGCGTCGCGGCCTTGCCGTGGGCGCCCGCGATCGCGCTCGATCCGCATCTCGTGCTCGTGCTGTTCATCGCGCCGGCGATCCTCGACGCCGCGTACGATTTTCCGGTGCGCGCGATCAAGCGCTACTGGATCGCGCTGTTCGCGCTGGCGTTCGTCGCGGTGATCGCGACGACGGCCGCGGTCGCATGGGTCGGCGTCGCGTTCGCAGGCTTGCCGCTCGCGGCCGCGGTCGCGCTGGGCGCGATCGTGTCGCCGCCCGATGCCGCGGCCGCCGTCGCGATGCTGAATCGCCCGTCGGTGCCGCGCGCGACCGCGACGGTGCTGAAGGGTGAAAGCCTCCTCAACGACGCGACGGCGCTGATGATCTTCGGCGTCAGCGTCCGCATCGTGTACGCCGACGCGAGCACCGGCCACGTGCTGACGCAGCTCGCGCTGGCGGTGCCCGGCGGCATCGTGCTGGGCATCGTGTTCGGCCGCGTGGCGGGCTGGGTCGTGCCGTATCTGGCGGGAACCCTCGGCAGCATCCTGTTCCAGTTCGCGGCGACATTCAGCGTCTGGCTGATCGCCGATCGCCTCGGGCTCTCGGCGATCCTCGCCGTCGTCGCGACGGCGATGACGGCCGCGCAATACACCGGCAGCGCATCGGCGCGCGACCGGCTGCACACGAACTCGATCTGGAGCGTCGTCGTCTTCATGCTCAACGTGCTCGCATTCCTGTTCGTCGGCCTGCAGGCGCGCGCGATCGTGCGCGGGTTCGATCCGACGCAGCTGCGCCATGCGATCGCGTTTTCGTTCATCGTGCTCGGCGTCGTGATCCTGGTGCGCATCGTGCTCGTGATGGCATACAACCGCGCGATCCAGCCGGTCTACCGGCGGCTCGGTTACGGACCGGGGCCGACGATCAAGCAAGGCATCCTCGCGTCGTGGTGCGGCATGCGCGGCATGGTCACGCTCGCCGCCGCGATCGCGCTACCCGACGATTTTCCGCAACGCGGCCTCATCGTGCTTGCATCGCTGACCGTCGTGCTCGGCACGCTCGTCATCCAGGGGCTGACGCTCGAACCGCTGGTGCGGCTGCTGCGCTTTCCCCAGGACACGTCGCAGCGGGACGAGCTCGAGCTCGCGCGCGCCGCGCTCGCCGAGGTCTCCGCCCGCGCGCATGCGGAACGCGCGGGCGCCGACGTGCACGACGATGCCGCGTTGCGCCTTGCCGTGGTGAGCCGCCAGCGCGCGGCGCTCGCAGACCTTCATCGCGAGAACCGCATCGAGGAAGACGTGTTCCGGACGATCGAGCAGGAGCTCGACCTCGAGGAGGTGGCCGCGACACGCGACCGCCCGTTCAATCTCGTCGACGCCTGAATCGCCGCCAGCAGTCGACGGACATTGCGAGCGTGTCTACTTGAAGACAACTTGGGCGGGCTGTACGACCTTTGGCTGCACAACAACTGTCCCCGCCAACTTGTCATGCCACGCTTGCTTGCGTGGATCAAATGCGACCCAAAGCACGCCGAGGAAGAGCGGAACGATCGATACGAAGTATCCTAGGTATCGGATGACGTACTGAGAGACCGTAGGATTTGCGCCGGTGCGCGCATCGACGATTCGGGCGTGGATGGCCATCTTTCCCGGAGTCGCCTGGGCCCAAACCCAGAAGCCAACAGTCCCCGCGGCCGGCAAGAGCCACGAGATTAGGAACTCGGCGCGCACGTTGAATGGTCCACCAGCACTGAAAAGCGTTCCATAGACTAAGTAGTTCAGCGGTGCCGTGGCGATCACGAGAAGAACGGTATCAATCAGGGTTGCGACGACGCGAAGCCAAAAGCCCACGTATCGAAGTTCGCTTGCGTCAACGCTCATTCGCTAGCTCCACAAGATCCGGACTGTCGTTCTTCGGCGACCAACCGCCTCCGGAACACACACTAGGAGACGGGGGCGTCCGATGCGTACGTTAGTATGAGAGCATTGTAAAACTGTTTATTAGTTGGCATTACTGATGCCATCAACTCGCTTACCTTCGCGCGGGCAAAGGTCTTGACAATGAACCCGGCCAAGCGGCCGGCATCTCCTACGGGAGAGGAGTTCCTTTCATGAAGAACCTTGGCCTGTTCGCTGTTGTTTCATTCGTCTTCGCGCTGAACGCCAGTGTCTCCCGAGCCGACCCGGAAAGCTGGTCGGACGCCTGCAATTATCCCGATGAGATAGCCAGCAATCTGGATCCGCAGGTTGCAAATCTGCTCAAAGCTGAAGTCATGCTCGTCAACAGGGCGGACATACAAAACCTGGGAAATGGCTATTGGCGTTTCACCAACGACGGCCAGTTCACGCACGACCGTGCTACGCCGCCTCCCGCGTTGTCCGCCGATTCGCTCTTCTACGGCGACTACACCTCCGACGTCTCACTCGGAAGATCGGGTTTTTTGATCGGTCCGGATCTCGTCGCGACGGCGCCGCACGCCGGTTTCTATCTCGGAAACTTTGTCGTCGTGTACGGATTCTCGGGAGGCCTTCTCAACCAAGGCTGCAGCTTCAATACCAGCGGCGACATCCCCGCTGCGAACGTGTATGTGCCCAAAAGCGGCGGCGTCTATGTGAACACGCTCGGTGACGGCGTATCCGATTTCGCGGCTTTCCAGCTCGATCGCAGCGTCGCGGGCGGCAGCTGGCTGCGGCTTCGCAGTTCCGGCGTGCCCAGCCCTGACGACGTCATCGCGACCGCCGGGCACCCTTATGCACTGCCGACCAAGTTCCAGTCAGGCGTCGAATATCTTGGTCCGCTCGGTTCGGGCTCCGATCCGACGCTTCCGGCGTTCTTCAATTTCGAGGTCGCCG
>CALFNI010000601.1 GCA_937902695.1 uncultured Rhodanobacteraceae bacterium | reverse complement strand
AGGTCGCGCCGCCGTTCCGCCAGGCCGAGTTCGAGATCCTCTACGGCGAGGGCTCCTCGCGCGAGGGCGAGCTGATCGAACTCGGCGTCAACCACAACATGGTCGAGAAATCCGGCGCCTGGTACAGCTACAACGGCGAGCGGATCGGCCAGGGCAAGGACAACACGCGCCTGTATCTCAAGGAGCATCCGGAGATCGCAGCCGCCATCGATGCGCAGCTCCGCGCGAAACTGCTCAACGGCGGCGCGCCGGCGGGCGCGACGCGCGCCCCGGCCGAAGTCGAAGAGGCGTGAGCTCGCCGATGATGGGGCGATCGATGCGCTGGGCCGCGATGGCGCTGACCGTCGCGGCCGTTGCGGCGTGCCACGGCGCGCCGGATCCGAACGCGCCGCGTCGCCTGACCGACGACGTGTCGATCAGCGGGCAGATCATGGCGGCGGACGTGAAGTCGCTGCGCGACAAGGGCTTCAAGGCGATCGTCAACATGCGCCCCGACAACGAGGCGCCCGAGCAGGCGAACTACGCGAAGATGCAAGCCGCGACCGTGGAGGCGGGCCTCGGCTACGGTTACGTTCCGGTCAAGGCCGGGCCGGTCTCGCGGGTGTCGGTCAAATCGATGGCCTCGACGCTCGATGTCATGCCCAAGCCCGTGCTCCTTTATGCCGAGAGCGCCGACATTCCGGCGCGCGTCTGGGCGCTCGCCGAGGCATCGCGGCCCGACGGGCTGGACCAGGCTGCAATTCTCGCGGCGGTGAAATCGGCCGGGCTTTCCGCCGACGATATCGCCGCGCAGATCGCCGCGCGGATCGCGGCGCGGCCGAAGCACTGACAACGCTGTTACCGGTCGCGATCGCATATGCGCAAGCCCGGCGACAAACCTGCTCCCGGCGACGCATACGACAAGGGGCTCGGCCTCCTCAGCCGTCGCGAGCATTCGGCGCGCGAGCTCAAGACCAAGCTCGCGCGCAAGGGCCACGCGAGCGACGACATCACGAGCGCGATCGGCCGGCTTCGCGACAAGACGTACCAGAGCGACGACCGCTTCGGCATCAGCATCGCGCGCACGCGCGCCGCGCAGGGGTATGGGCCGGCGCGCATCCGCGCCGAGCTGAAATCGCACGGTCTCGCCGATGCCGCGATCATCGCCGCGATCGCCGCGGCCGATGCGGACTGGGCCACGCTGGCGGCCCGGCAGCTGAAGCGCCGGTTCGGCAGCAAGGTCGCGGCGGACCGCGACGAGCGCGCCCGCCGCGCCCAGTTTCTCTTGCGCCGGGGCTTCGATCCGGCGACAGTACGCGCCGCTACCCGCGCCGAAATCGACGATCCGGGCGAAGAGTTCGATTGAGAACTCCAATCGCGGACCGCATCCTTGGCGTGTCCGTCGTTTTTTCGTGCTCGCGAACCGTTCGATGAAAACGTCCGAAATCCGCTCCGCGTTCCTCGCGTTCTTCAAGGGGAAAGGCCACACGATCGTGCCTTCGAGCTCGCTCGTGCCGGCGAACGACCCGACGCTGCTGTTCACGAACTCGGGCATGGTGCAGTTCAAGAACGTGTTCCTCGGCTCGGAGAAGCTGCCGTACGTGCGCGCCGCCGACGTGCAGCGTTGCCTTCGTGCCGGCGGCAAACACAACGATCTCGATTCGGTCGGCTACACCGCGCGCCATCACACGTTCTTCGAGATGCTCG
This sequence comes from uncultured Rhodanobacteraceae bacterium, assembly GCA_937902695.1. Taxonomy (GTDB): domain Bacteria; phylum Pseudomonadota; class Gammaproteobacteria; order Xanthomonadales; family Rhodanobacteraceae; genus Dokdonella_A. The sequence continues at coordinate 281 of CALFNI010000601.1, read as the reverse complement.
GCAACTGGTCGTTCGGCGACTATTTCAAGCGCGAGGCGATCGAGTGGGCGTGGGAGCTCCTGACCGGCGTATTGAAGCTGCCGCCCGAGCGGCTGTGGGTCACGATCTACCACACCGACGACGAAGCGTTCGACATCTGGGCCAACGTCGTCGGCGTGCCGGCGGCGCGCATCGTCCGCATCGGCGACAACAAAGGCGCGCCGTTCGCCTCGGACAATTTCTGGCAGATGGCCGACACCGGCCCGTGCGGGCCGTGCTCCGAGATCTTCTACGACCACGGC
>CALFNI010000600.1 GCA_937902695.1 uncultured Rhodanobacteraceae bacterium | reverse complement strand
GATGCCGGCCTCGTAGTGCTCGTCGATGTGATATTCGTGGCGCGCGCGCTTGTTCTGCGCGATCGTGCCGCCGCCGCTCTTGTCCTGGCCTTTCGTCTTCGCCATGTCCGCTACAATCGCCCGCAGTCGCGCGTGACGCGCGTTCCTACACACTTGTTATCCAGCACAACCCGTGATCGAGATTCGCCGCCACGCGCTGGTGCGTTACTCGCCCGAGGCGATGTTCGACCTCGTCGACGACGTCGAAGCATACCCGACGCGGTTTGCGTGGTGCGCGGACGCGCACATCCTCGCGCGCGAGGGTGCCGACGTGCGCATCGCGCGGCTCGATCTTCGTTTCGCGGGCCTCACGCAAAGCTTCACGACGCGCAACACGGCCGAGCGCCCGCATCGCCTGCACATGCATCTTGTCGAGGGCCCGCTCAAGACGCTCGAAGGCGAGTTCACGTTCACGCCGCTCGGCGACGACGGCTGCAAGATCGCGCTGGCGCTCGATTTCGAATATTCGGGCCTGCTCGCCGGCGCCGCGCTCCGGCTCGGCTTCCAGGGCGTCGCGAGCCGGCTCGTCGACGATTTCGTGCGCGCCGCGCAGAAGGTCTATGGCTGAGACGATCGGCGTCGAGGTCGCCTACGCGGAGCCGGCGCGCCAGTTCCTGCGGCGGGTCACGCTCGATGCCGGTGCGACGATTGCAGATGCGATCGCCGCGTCCGGCGTCGAGGCCGAGCTCGGCATCGACACCGCATCGCTGGCAACCGGCATCTGGTCGAAGCCCAGGCCGCGCGATACGCAACTCGCAGAAGGGGATCGCGTCGAGCTGTACCGGCCGCTCGCCGCCGATCCGAAAGAAGCGCGCCGCCGCCGTGCGCGTCAGCCCTGACCCTGCTGCTGCTTCTTCTTCTTGTCGTCGTTGGAACGCTTGTCGTCCGGATACTGGCGCTTGTACTTGCTGGCGTCCTTGATCAGCTGATCCGGATCCTCCGGAAAATAGTCGCCGTCCATGCGCACCAGCGCATCGTCCTTGAAATAGAGCGTCAGATCCTTGTGCTCCATGACGTTGCGGCCGCGGCGGATCGTCGAGACGTAATGCCACAGGTCCTGGTCGAACGGGCTCACGACCGAGGGCGAGCCCATGACGAGCAGCACCTGGCGCTTGGTCATGCCGGGTTTCAGCGCATCGACCGTCGGCTTGTCGAACAGGTTGCCCTGCTGCACGTCGACCTTGTAGACGAGGCCGCAGCCGGCGAGCGGAATCGAGACGAGGAGGGCGAGCCAACGAAGACGCATGCGCGAGCGACCGGAAAGTTCGGGAAAGCGCGGATGATACACTAGGCGCCTGAATGCAAAGGCGGAATCGCCGGGTCGCGGGGGCGGACGGAGCATGACCATGGAATCGACCGATCTGCGCAAGGCAGGCCTCAAGGTCACGCATCCGCGCATGCGCATCCTCGAGATCCTCGATACCTACGACGGCAAGCACATGACCGCCGAGGACATCTATCGGCGCCTGCTCGACCACCACGACGACATCGGCCTTGCGACCGTCTATCGCGTGCTGACGCAGTTCGAAGCGGCCGGGATCGTGCTCAAGCACAACTTCGAGGGCGGCCAGGCCGTTTACGAGCTCGATCGCGGCAAGCATCACGATCACATGGTCGACATCGAGACCGGCAAGGTCATCGAGTTCTCGAGCGAGGAGATCGAGCGCCTGCAGCGCGAGATCGCCGAGAAGCACGGCTACACGATCGAGGATCACAGTCTCGTCTTGTACGTGCGGCCGAAGCGGAAGGTTCGCTGACTATTTCGTCGTCCCCGCGAAAGCGGGGACCCAGCGCCTTCGTTGGGGAGCGCAAAGCCGCCGGGTTCCCGCTTTCGCGGAACGACGCCTAGGTGGGCGCGAGCCCGAGCGACAGCGCGCCGAGCAGCGCCCCGATCACCGTCGCGGCGACCACGTCGCTCGGGTAGTGCAGGCCGAGCACGATCCGCGACAGCATGACCAGCACCGTGAACGGCACCAGCAGCGGCGCGAGCACCGGGAAGTAGGCGAGCGCGATCAGCGTGAAGCTGACCGCATGCAGCGTGTGCCCCGACGGAAAGCTGAA
>CALFNI010000599.1 GCA_937902695.1 uncultured Rhodanobacteraceae bacterium | reverse complement strand
GGCCGGCCTTGCGAGCGCGAGGCCTGGTCCTGATAGCCCGACCAGAGCTTGGCGACGACTTCCGAATCGGGCGTGAGGTTCTGCGTGTGCGTCAGGCTCGCGACGTAGCGATCGGTCCAGAGCCGGTTGAACGGCGTCGTGGTCTGTTCGTTGTCGGCGTTGAACTGCTGGATGTTGAGCTTGCCGGGATCGCCCGTGTTGAGCATGTAGGCGTGGAAGTCGAACGCGGTGTAGGCGTCGTCGTTCCAGCGATGGCCCAGATGGAAATCGGCGCCCTTGAGGCGCGAGTCGCCGTTGTCGCGCTCGCCGTCGTTCTTGCGATAGTGCGCGTCGACGAGGTAATCCCAGTCGCCGTTCGTGCCGGAGAGCTCGTTGAACGTGCCGAACATGCCGTTGCTGCCGACGACGTTCTCGGTGTAGCCGGCGAGCTCGCGGTCGGCGACGGGCTTCCTGCTGATCAGGTTGATGACCGGCGGCGGTTCGGGCCCGTACAGCAGCGAGCTGCCGCCGCGGATCAGCTGCACTTCGCCGAGCGTCTGCGGCAGCGGGAACGTGTAGATCGTCGGGAAGCCGATCCAGTCGCCCTCGAGCGGAATGCCGTCGAGCATGACCGTGACGAACTCCGACTCCTGCGGATTGCCGATGCCGCGGTACGAAAGATTCAGCTGGCCCGGGCTCTGCTGCTCGGAGTAGTAGATGCCCGGCGTCTGCGCGAAGACTTCGCGCAGGTTGTTGTCGACGATCGTCGGGACGTTGTCGAGCTTCGTGATCGAGGTCTTCTTGGTGACCGTGATCAGCGGCCCGTCGACCTCCTTCATGATGTGCTGCAGCTTCGGGCGCGTGTCGTCCTGACGGCGCTCGCGCACCTCGACCCGCGGCAGCTCGGTCGGAGTGCCCTGATCGGCCTCTGCAACCTGGGCCTGATCGGGCGAGCTCGCCTCGTCGGCGGGCGCCGCGATCGCGAGGCAGTTGGCGATGGCGAGCGCAATCGCGCCCGGCACGATGGCAATCGTTTTCATTCTATGGGCGTCCTCGGGGCTGGCGCCGCTCCCCCCTTGGGCACGGCGCAACGGCGTTTTGTGCCAGCCGCGCGCGGATTTCACTACCGACAGGCGGCCTAGGTCTGAAGACGCATGCCCCTGCGACTTCCGATCTATTCACCTTTCGGGATCGCGCCTGAAGCGGGTTCGCAGCGCGCCGGACGCGACCGTCAAGCGTTCGGCCGATCCATCTTTACGAGACTTTACCTGTGTAAGAAGCGGTTCCGCGCGCCCATCCGCGGACGCGCGGAGCCGCACGCACCGGCGTGCGTGCCCACCCCTGGCGGAGCGCGCGCCCGAAAACGCGCGAACGGCTACGGTTCGAAGCCGCTCGAGAAGATGCGGTCGGCGACGGCGCCGGCATCGAAGAGGAACGTGCCCGCCTCGCCCGCGAACGCGAGGATGCGTCCCGCCGGATCGCGCGCCAGCGAGCGCACCGCGTAGCCCGTTTCGTGTCGCACCGTCTGCACCGGATGCGCCGGGTCGCTGATGTCCACTTCGTCGACGCCGTATTCGTTGCCGACATAGGCGGTCTCGCCGTCGACGATGACCGCGTACGCCGTGTTGAAATCCGGGAGCTGCGTGCTGCCCGGCAGCGCGACGCTGCCGATCAGGACCGGATTGGCCTTGTCGGTCGTGTCGACGATGCGCAGCGCATTGGCGAAGCTCTCGTCCGACGCGCAGGCGACATACGCCGTGTTGCCGTCGGCCGAAACGTCGATGCCGTTCGCATACGGACAACCGGTATCCTGCCCGACGAGCGTCGGCGAGGACGCATTCGAGACATCGACGACGCGCAGCCCGCCGTCGCCGAAGTCGGCGCCGTCGACCAGATACGCGTAGTTACCGCGCACGGTGAGGCCGTAGGTCTGGCTCGTCGTCAGCGAGCCGAGCTCGCTCGGCGCTGTCGGATCGGATACGTCGAGGATCCTGAAGATGCCGCCGTTCGTCGTGCTCGCCACGTAGACGCGATCGCCGTGTGCCTCGATCGTGCTCGCAAACGGGAACTCGAAGCGTCCGAGCTCGGCCGGCGCCGCGGGATCCGAAAGATCGACGATCAGCACGCCGTAGCCCCACGCCGAGAGATAGGCGCGGCCGCCGTCGACCGAGATGTCCTCCATGTCGCGCGCGGCCGGATCGAACGGAAGATCCGCGTCGTAGCGCCCGACCGCATCGAACGAAGGCAGCGCCGACGCCGAAAGGCCGTAGGCTTCCTCGGCGAAATACGCATGCATCGCATCGAAGTCGCCGGCGTGCACGGCGACGCCGAACGGCAGCGCGAACTCTGACGCGAGCGTCGGATTCTGCGCGTCGGCGACGTCGAGCACGAGCCCGCGATCGGTGTGCGTCAGGATCACCGGACCGAACGGCGCATCGACGACCTGATCGGGCAGGAACGCATCCATCGCGACCGTGCGGACCAGCGCGGGCGCGGCCGGCGTCGTGAAATCCCAGACCTGGATGCCGCTCGCGCCGACGAGATAGAGCGTGTTGCCGTCGCGGATCGCCTGGGTGGCTTCGTCGATCGCGGTCGAGAACACTTCCTGGATATTGGTCGGATCGGACAGATCGTAAACCTGGAGCTCGATGCCGACGCCGAGCGCATAGCCGTCGGTGAGCACGGCGCGCAGCACGGTCGAGCCGTCGAGCGACGTCTGCCCGGCGAGCACCGGCGCCGCGGGATCCGAGAGATCGATGACATCGACGTTGCGTCCGCCGATGAAGCTCGTGCCGGTCGCGAGCAGCGTGTTGCCGAACGTCGCCATCGCGTCGAACTCGAAGACGCCGTCGACGGTGCCGACGAACGTCGGGTTCAGCGCATCGGTCGCGTCGAGCACGACGAGGCCGTTGTCGGCGTCGCCGACGTAAACGTAATTGCCGCTCGCCGCGAGGCCCGACGGGCGCTTGAAGTCCGAGGCGATGTAGTCGTCGATCTCGGCGACGGCCGTGGGGTGCGCCGGATCGTTCAACGCATAGACGGTGAGGCCGCCCGTGTCCGACGGGGTGTTCCAGGCCGCATAGAGGTAATCGCCGACCATCGTCAGCGCGCGGATCGGCCCCTGCGCCGGCGCGGCGGCGCTCCTGCCTTCATAGACCGGGTTCGCCGGATCGGTCATGTTCCAGACCGACAGCGTCGCGCCGGTGCCGACATAGAGATAGCCGCCCTGCGCGACCGGCGGCGACAGCGCGCCGCCCCCCGCATCGACCGGCGTGAGATTCGCGGCGCAGACGCTCGCCGAGGCGACAAGACCGGCGAGCAGCGCACCAACCAAACGAGCGAACTTCGTCATCGGGAATCCTTGCAGAGACAAAAGGCGACCGGCGCCGCGACGGCGCGAGCTGCGCGCGATTATCGCGTCGGAACAGCAGCTTGCACATGCGCTATCGATGTGATTTCGATGTTCGCGCGATGCGGCGCGGCGCTCAGCGTGGCGTGGAATCGCCCTGCGGCGACGTGCCGGCAGCTTCAGGCAGCGCGCCGTCGCCGGCGAGGCGCGTCGCGGAAGCGAGCGCCTTCTGCTCGGCATCGGGCCGATCGAGCGCGCGATAGAGTCTGACCTGCGCCCACGCCGCACGAAGGTCGCGGTCGGCGAACGGCGCGAGGCGGCCGGCGACCGCGCGCGCTTCGTCGAGATGGCTCGCCGCGATCAACGCGTCGATGTAGGGCGCGCCGACCGCGACGATAGCATCCGGTACGTTGAGCTTCTCCGCGCGTTGCAGCGCGGCCGCGAATCCCTGCAGTGCCGCATCGCGGCGACCCTCGGCGGCGGCCTGCTCGGCGTCGCCGATCGCGGCGACGACCGCGACCGCTTCGTCGGCCGCCGTCGCGGCCTCCTCATGCAGCCGCGCGGCCAGTTCCGTCGCATGCACGGCATCGCCGCGCTGCCGTGACACGCTCGCGCCAAGCAGCAGCGTTTTCGCGTAGAGGCCCTTGTCGGCATCGCGCAGTGCGGCGGTCGCCGATGCGTCGACCAGGCGCGCCGCGCCGGCGTAATCGCCGCGCGCGGCGGCAATGCGGGCTGCGACGGCCTCGACCGCGAGGCGCACCGCGGCGTCGCGCTTCGGATCGGATTCGGCACGCACGCGCTCGACGAGCAGCGATGCATCGCGCAGCCGCCCGTTTGCCGCCAGCGCCTCGATGCGCGCCCGCACGGCATTCCAGCGCATGCGCGGATTGCTCGTGCCGGATTCGGGCGGCCAGAAGCGGTCCGTCGTCGCGAGCGCCGCAACCGGGTCGAGCAGCGCGCGCTCGGCCGACGCGAGCGCGACGAGCGCATAGACGCGTCCCTCGCGCGCGCCGAGCTTCTCGAAGCGGTCGGCCGCATTCCTCAGGATCGGCACCGCGTCGGCCGGTCGATGCCGCATGGCCTGGAAATCGCCGAGGTTGACGTCGACCTGCGCAACGCCGAGCGGATCGCCCGCCGTCTCGAGCTCGATGCGCGCGCGGCCGAGATCGGCCGACGCCTCGTCGAAGCGCCCGCGCGTCGCGAGCACGACGCCGCGGCCGAGATACGCGATGCCGAGCGCCTCCGGATCCTTCGCGTCGGCGCGCAGCGCGATCGCCTCCGCGTACGCCTCGTCGGCGCGGTCGAACTGGTTGCGGCGCACGTGCGAGGACGCCAGCGTGATCAGGGCCCGCGCGCGAAGTGCCGCATCGCGCTTCGGGTCGAGGCGGTCGATCAGCGCCACGAGGCGCTTTTCGACGGCCTCGTAGTCGCCGGCGCGAAGCTCGATCTGCGCCATGCGCTGCTGCACGCGCGGCGCGGCGCGCAGTTCCGGCGGCGCCGCCTCGATGAGCTTGCGCGCGTCGTCGAGCTGGTCGGCGAGCATGGCGGCGCCCGAGCGCTGCAGCAGATCGTCGAGGCCCGGCACCGCGTCATCGGGCGTCGAGGGCGTGAGGCCGATCTTCGCGACGAGTCGTTTCGACGCTTCTCGTGCCGCCGCGATCGGATCGGCCGCGTCGGCCTCGGCATCGACCGCGCGCTGCATGCCGCTCGCCTCGAGCTTCACGGTCCAGCGCCCGTTCTCGAGTGTTACGCGCGGCAAGACACGCAGCGCGGCGATCTGTCCGAGCGACGGATCGGCGAGCAACGCATCGCCGCTCGCCGCTGCGCGCTGCTTCAGAATCGCGACGACGCTCTCGCTGGGGACGGTCACGAGCGAGCCGCTGCGCAGGCGGTTTGCGACGAGATCCATGACCCCGAAGCGCAGCCATTTCCAGTCGTCCGGCGCATCGATCTCCGCCGGCAGCACGAGCGCCGGCAGCGCCGGCTCCTTGGGCGATCCGGGCGTGGCGACGCCGGCTATGCTCGGCGCGACATCGTCGCGACGCGTGCCCAGGCGCCACGCGACCGCGAGCGCAACGATGACGGCGACGAGCGCCGCGCCGACCGCGATCCGGCGCCTGCGCGCCGAGGTTCGGCGAGCGATCGCCGTGCCGGGCTCGGGCGCAGCGTGTGCCGGGACGTCCGCGGCCCGCGCCTCGTCGTCGGCGTCGAGGGCGCCGGCCCATCGGTAACCGAAGCGCGGCACGGTGCGGATCCACTCCGACCCTGC
>CALFNI010000598.1 GCA_937902695.1 uncultured Rhodanobacteraceae bacterium | reverse complement strand
AAAAGGCCTGCTCGGCTCGGAGTACTACGCAGCGAAGCCGCTGTATCCGCTCGCCAGGACCGTGGCCGTGCTCAACATGGATGCGCTCGATCCGATGGGGCCGGCGCGCAACTTCACGACGTCGGGCAGCGCGAAATCGGATCTGCAGGATCTGCTCGTCGCCGACGCGGAGAAGGCCGGACTCGTCTATTCGCCCGATCCGCATCCCGAAGCGGGGCATTTCTTCCGCTCCGATCACTTCCCGTTCGCCAAGCGCGGCGTGCCGGCGCTTTCGTTCGGATCGGGCAACGATCTCGTCAACGGCGGCGTTGCGGCCGGCGAGGCGCAGCACAAGGACTACGTCGACAACCGCTACCATCAGCCCGCCGACGAATGGAAGGCCGAGTGGACCTTCGCCGGCATGGCCCACGATCTCGGCGTGCTCTACGCGGTCGGCACGCAGCTGGCCAACTCGGATCAGTGGCCCGACTGGTCCCGGGATTCGGAGTTCCGTGCGACGCGCGACGCGAGCGCATCCGAGCGCAAATGAAATCCGGCGATTGAAGCGGCAGGGCATGGCAACGGGCATGCCGAGCCGCTGCCGCCGTCGGGGGTTCGGCTTGGCAAAAATGCGCCTCGCGGACGTCGCCGCGAACGCTTATGCTCCGCATCCCTTCGATCCCGACAGGACGTTGCCATGACCCATCCGCTCTATACGGCCTCGGCGCCGGTGTTCCGGAAGATGCTCGCCGCGCTCGACGCGAACCTCACGAAGACGGAGAAACACATCGCCGATCGCAAGATCGAGCCCGCCGCATTCCTGGATGCGCGCCTGTTTCCGGACATGTTCACGTTCGTGCGCCAGGTACAGATCGCATGCGACTTCGCCAAGAGCGTGCCGGCGCGGCTTGCCGGCGTCGACGTGCCGTCGTACGAGGACAACGAAAAGTCGTTCGAGGATCTGCACGCGCGCATCGCCAAGACGCTGAAGTTCATCGACGGCATCGATGCCGCCAAGTTCGCCGGCAGCGAAGGCCGGCGCATCGTGCTGCGTCCGGGTACGCCGCGCGAGCGCACGTTCGAAGGCGGCGAGCAGTACCTCTTCGCGTACGGCATTCCGCAGTTCTTCTTCCACGTGACGACCGCCTACGCGCTGCTGCGCCACAACGGCGTCGATCTCGGCAAGAAGGATTTCATGGGCGAGGCCTGAGCGATCCGGCGTCCGGCGGCGTCGTCGAGCACGCCGCCGCCGCGCCTGCGATGCCGTCGTGTCGCATAATCTCTTTTTTGCCCTGTGGCCCGATGACGATGTGCGCGCGCGCATCGCGTCGGTCGCGCGACAGCTGAAGAAGGCACATGCCCCACGCGGCCGCTGGATCGAGCCGCATCGCTACCATCTGACGCTGCGCTATCTCGGCGCGCACGCGAGCGTGCCGGATGCGCTGCTCGCAGCCGCGTACGCAGCCGGCAATGCGGCCCGCGCGGCATCTTTCGGGTTGGTGCTCGACACGACCGGCAGCTTCGCGAACCGCAGGATTCCGTGGTGGCTCGGCTGCGCTGCGATGCCGGCGGGGCTGGACGCGCTCTGGACGGGCATCGAGGCGGGCCTTCGCAGCAACGGCGTTGCGATCGGCGAGCCGGCGCCGCGCGTCGCCCACGTGACGATCCTGCGCGATGCAGATCGCCCGCTCGCGCCCGCGCGCATCGAATCCATCGTGTGGCCCGTGTGCGAGTTTGTCCTGATCGACAGCCTGCTCGGTCCCGAGCCGACCTACACGATCCTCTCGCGCTGGCCGCTCGCTGCCTGACGGCGATTGCCGTCGCGCGCGGAATACCGTTCAATCGCGCGATGACTCGAAGCGAAGCCGAAATGCCGCGCCTTCTCGCCGACGACGAGCCGCCGCCGTTCACCGTCGAGCGCGAGCACGGCCGCTCGCCGTTCGTGCTGATCTGCGACCACGCCGGCCGCCGCATCCCGCGCAGGCTCGGCACGCTCGGCGTCCCCGACGCGGAGCTGCAGCGCCACATCGCCTGGGATATCGGCGCGCGCGGCACCGCGTCGCACATGGCCGCGATCCTCGACGCCGTGCTGATCGCGCAGACGTATTCGCGCCTCGTCATCGACTGCAACCGGCCGCCCGGCGCGCCGACGTCGATCACGCCGCGCAGCGAGCGCACCGACATACCGGGCAACCGGAATCTTTCCGCCGCAGACGCCGCGGCGCGCGCCAGCGAGATCTTCGTGCCGTACCACGCGCGCATCACGGCCGAGCTGGACCGGCGCCGCGCGCGCGCCGAGCCGACCGTGCTGATCTCGATGCACAGCTTCACGCCGGTATTCCACGACGTCGCGCGACCGTGGCACGTCGGCATGCTCTACAACCGCGATGCGCGCGTCGCGCACGTGCTGCTCGAGCTGATCCGCAGCGAGGGCGAATGGGTGGTCGGCGACAACGAGCCGTATGCGGTCGGCGACGGCACCGACTACGCGATCCCGGTGCACGGCGAGCGGCGCGGATTGCCGCACGTCGAGATCGAGGTGCGGCAGGATCTCATCGCCGATGAGGCCGGGCAGCGCGAGTGGGCCGAGCGTCTCGCGGACTGGCTCGTGCGCGCGCGCGCGATCGGCAATTTCGGCTGACGGCGGCGCGTCACGTCAAGGTTCATCGTCGCGCGCAGATACTGGCAACGACGAAGGCTGGGATCCGAACGATGAAATCGGGAATACTGCTCGCGCTCGCCGTCGCTGCGCTGTCTGCTGCGCCTCCCGTCGCGGAGGCCGGTCCGCGCGCCGACGTGCAGCAGGCCCTCGAACGCATCGTCGCCGGCGGCGGCTTCCGCGCCGCCGTCACCGGCGCCGTGTTCGGCCCGGGCATGCCGGCGACGTCGGGCACGATCGATGTCGTGTTCCCCGATCGCATCCACGCACGCACCGAGATAATCGATTTCATCACGATGCCCGATGGCGCGTGGATCAACCTGTTCGGCATATGGACGCCGGTCGATCGCGACCGCATTCCCGTCACGGCGTTTTCGCGCAGCGCCATGCGCAAGGCGATCGCCTCGATCGGCGACGTGCGCGCGCAAGGCTCGGTCATGACGAACCGCTGCGAAGAGCGCATCTACGGCTTCCACGCCGCGGGCCAGCTGCCGGGCGCGACGGCCGATGGCGATGCGCGAATCTGGATCTGCGCCAACGACGGCCGGCCGGTCAAGCTCGAAGCCACCGATGCTGCGAGCGGCGGGCGCATCAAGCTCGATTTCGACTGGTCGCGCGCGCCCAGGGTCGAGGCGCCCGAATAGGCGCGACGCGCCTGCACACCTTGAGGACGTTGTAGATATCGATGACGCGCTGATCCATGAGCGTTCTCCACCGGCGCGCGAGCCTGGCAACGGCCGCGGGCCGTTGCGACCGGCGACAGCATCGCGAAAGGTCGGCGCGCTACGCTCGGACCGGTCCTGCGAATAGCCGGGCCCGGTTTCGTGCGGGCCGGACAGGGAGGGGCGGGTGCATCTGCGGCGCCCGCAACGGCGGCGACGGCCAGGCATCAGGGCGATCGCTTGCAGAGCCGGCGACATTCGGACTACGCTCGCGCCGGACCCAAAAATCAGGGATGCCCGGCCAAGTCGTGTTCGCGGCGAAAACCTGGACGCTCCTCCACGTTTCGACGCGATCCCCGTTGCTGCGGGAAACCCGATCGACGCCAGTGCCGGTCTTCCTCCGCGGTTCGCCTCCATCCCGAGGGAGTGTAGACATGCGCAAGTCTCGATTCCTGAGTCGTATCGTTCTGACAGCCATCATCGCCGCGACGTTCGCGACGGCCGCCGAAGCTGCACCGCAAGGCTGCACGCCGCCCGGCGCGTGGGCAACACGAACCCCCTACACCAACACGATTTCGCGAGGGTGGGGCGCTTTCTATCCGCCGGACGGCAAGTTCTACATCATGGGCGGCCGCCCCGACGACGTCGCCGGTGGCGATTTCATCCAGGTGCACATCTACGATCCGGTCGCCGACACGTGGTCTGAGAGCAATGCGACATTCACCGACAACCAGAACAACAACATGGTTGGCGGCGTGCTCGCTTTCGGCGGCCAGCAACTGATCGTCACCGTCGGCGGTTCCGCCGCGGGCGGCACCACCGCATCCTCCAACGTGCAGACCTATGATCCGGTCGCCGATTCGTTGCAGCTGCTCAGCAACGATCCGTGGCCCGGCAATACCGACGGCGCGATCCTGCCCGGCGGCGCGGTCGTCTACGAGAACAAGCTCTTCGTGTTCGGCGGCTTCGACATCGGCGTCGGCATGACCGATGCGATCTGGCAATTCGATCCTGCGGCCGCCGAAGGCAGTCGCTGGACGCAAATGACCGCGACGCTGCCGGTCGCGCGCGGATACATCCCGGCCGCCGTGTCGGGAGGCCTCGTCTATCTCATGGGCGGATCGACCTGGGACGACGTGAACGCGACGATTCTCGATTCGGCCGAATCGTCCGTCTACGATCCCGACACCGACACGATCACGGCGGTGACGACGCCGATTCCGCGCGCGACGGCGGAGACACGCGCCATCACCGAGCCCGACGGCACGGTATGGGTGCTCGGCGGCGGCCGCGACGCGCCCAATCCGAGCAACGAAGTCGACGTGTACGATCCCCTCACCGATACGTGGACGCTCGGTCCTGCGTTCTCGGCGGCACGCCGTAACTTCGCCTCCGATGTCGATCCGGCAACCGGCAACATCTGGGCCGTCGGCGGCTACGACACCGACGGCGTGACGCTGCTCTCGATCAACGAGCAGTTCACGGCATGCGCGGCCATCACCGACCGGATTTTCGCGGACGGGTTCGACGGGCCCTGATCGACGCATCGGCTGAAACGTGTGCAACGGCCGGCGGCGACGCCGGCCGTTTTTTTTTCATGAACGCGCGAGCCCGCTGTTTCGCAAACGCACAGCGCGCGTAGCAGTCTGTAACGCGTCCGCACACCGTTGCCGCACCGCATCTCCGCGCTTGTGCACGCCCGCGCGGCCGACTACGCTGGCTCCACGATGTGCGGCTCCGGCACCGATCTGACCGAATGGCGCGACCGCGCGCTCCGCTTCGAGAGCGCGCTGAACGAGCGCGTCCTCGGCCTTTCGCGCGCGGTCCGCCTGCTGACGATCGCGGTGTTCGCGCGCGGCCACGTCTTGCTCGAAGGCAACGTCGGCGTCGGCAAGACGACGTTGCTGCGCGCGGCGGCGCGCGGTCTCGGCGGCGAATACGAGCGCGTCGAAGGCACGATCGACCTGATGCCGCAGGATCTCGTCTACCACACGCACATCGACCGCGACGGACGGCCGCGCGTCGATCCGGGCCCGCTCTTGACGCACGGCGATGCGCTGTCGGTGTTCTTCTTCAACGAGATCAACCGTGCGCGTCCGCAGGTGCATTCGCTGCTGCTGCGCGTGATGGCCGAGCGGAGCCTGACGGCGTTCAACGCCGAATACCGCTTTCCGTACCTGCAGGTCTTCGCGGACCGGAACCGCGTCGAGAAGGAAGAGACGTTCGAGCTCCCCGGCGCCGCGCGCGATCGCTTCCTGATGGAAATCGAGATCGCGCCCGACGACACGGTCGAGATCCATCGCCGGCTGATGTTCGACGCGCGCTTCCACGACACCGACGCCCTGATCGCCGGCATGCCGGCCGCGATGCTCGATCACACGAGCCTGCCGGCTGTCGCTGCGATGATCCAGGCCGAGATCCACGCAGGCGCCGCGGTCGAGACATTCGTCGATCACCTGCGCCGCGCGACCCACGATCCGCTCGCATATGGCATCGCGCTCGACGGCGTCGACATGGACGACCTGATAGCGACCGGCGCGAGCCCGCGCGGCATGAGCATGCTGGTGCGCGCGGCGAAAGTCTCGGCATGGCTCGACGGCGTCGCGGACCTGACGCCAGAGCACCTGCGCGCGGTCTTCCACGAAGTGGTGGCGCATCGCGTGTTCTTCACGCCGATCTACGAATTGCAGCGTGGCCGGCTCGGACGCGAGTTCAGCTCGGCGTTGTTGCGCGCGGTGCCCGCGCCGTAGCGGGGAGGCGCGAGTGACCGACGCCAGCGGGATCTTCGTCGAGTATCGCGTCCGCTGGAAGACGACGAGCCTCAGGCCCGGCGCGTTTCGCGGCCTTTACGCCGGCGCGGGCGATCGCACCCGCGCGAGCGTGCCGCTGCACGAGAACGCCGATCCGCGCCGCATCGACGTGCGCGCGACATTGCGCGACCCGCTCGGGCGCATCTGGGTGCGCGAGCTCGAGCAGAACTCGGCGCTCAAGGTCATCGTGCTCGCCGACGTTTCGGCATCGATGGGTTACGTCGGGCATTACGACAAGCTCGACCAGTTGCGTCGCATCGCGGTCGCGATCGCGCGCTCGGCATTCCGCAACGGCGATGCCTTCGGTTTCTACGCGGCGAGCGTCGCGCCGCACGATGCGCTCGCGATGCCGGCGCGCATCGATCGCGGCGCGGGCGACTGGATCGCGCGCAAGCTCGCCCACTTCACGCCGAGCGGCGACAACGCGTGCGGCTTGCTGCAGGTGATTCCGCGCATGCCGCACCGGCGCGCGCTGGTGTTTCTCGTGTCGGATTTCCACTGGCCGGAGCGCGACATCGCCGAGATCATGCGCGGTCTGGCGCATCACGCGGTCGTGCCGGTGGTGTTGCGCGATCCGGCCGAGGCCGACGCGATCCATCGACGCGGCATCGCCGTGCTGCGCGATCTCGAAACGGGCGCGCAGCGGTTCGTCTGGCTGCGCCGCACGTCGATCGCTGCGCTGCGTCGCGGGCGCGACGCGCGCGACGAGGCGCTGCGACGCATCTGCCGCGCCGCCGGCTGCTCGCCGTTCTTCGTGCGCGAACGTTTCGATCCGGCCCTGCTGTCGCGCTACTTCATGGAGGCGGCCGCGTGACGCGTCTCGCTGCATGCGGTCTGCTGCTCGCGGCATCCGCGGCGATCGCCGGCGAGCTGCAGGTCCATGTCAGCCTGCGCGACACGGGCTACATGCTCGGCGATCTCCTCGACGAGCGGGTCGTGGTATCGCTGCCCGACGGCGCCACGATCGACCCCCAATCGCTGCCTTTGCCGGGCCGCGTCGCGCCGTGGCTCGAAGTGCGTCGTGCAACGCTGGAGCCCGCGCGAGCCGGGTCGGCGACGGTCGTCGTCACGTACCAGATCTTCGCCGAAGCCGAGCAGGCCACGCAGGCACCGCTGCCAGGATTCAGCCTGCGCCTGCGCGGCGCCGGCGGCACCGGGGACATCGCCGTGCCGTCGCGCGCGTTCCTCCTTTCGCCCGGGCTGCCTGAGACCCTGGGCGACAAGGATCGCGAGCTCCGGCCTTCGCCCGTTCCCGCGCGCGTCGCCGAAACCGGCGCGGTCGGCGGCCTCGTCGCGAGCCTCGCCGTCGCGCTCGTCGCGATCGGCTATCTGCTCTGGCGTCATGACCGATTGCCGTTCCTCCCGTACGCGCCGGGGCCGCTGTTGCGCGCGTGGCGCAGCTGGCGGCGCCGCGCGGCGCGGCGGTTGACGGGCGAGGAGGAGACCGCCTTGCTGCGCGACCTGCACGGCGCGCTGAACCAGAGCGCCGGCGAGACGCTGTACCCGTCGACGCTGCCGCGGTTGTTCGAGCGCGCGCCGTATCTCGCGCCGCTGCGCGGCGAGATCGAACGCGTGTTCGCCGCGTCGTGGCAACGCTTCTACGGGCGCGCCGACGCACCTGCCCCGACAAATGTCCTGGCGACGCTGCGCAGCGCCGCCGATCGCGAGCGCGGCGTGCCGTGCTGACGCATCTGCACTGGACGTATCCGTGGCTGCTGTGGGCGCTGCCGCTCGCTGCACTGCCGTTGCTCGACTATGGCGCGCGCTCGTTCGCCTATCCGCGCACGGCGGACTGGCCGCGCGACGTCGCATCGGAATGGCTGCGCATCCTGCTGCGCCTCGCCGGTGCGCTCAGCCTTGCGCTGCTCGTCGTCGCCTCGGCGGCGCCGTTCCTCGAAGGCGGCACGCGCACGCGATCGGGACAGGGCGCCGAGATCGTCATCGTGCTCGATCGCAGCGGCAGCATGTCCGAGCCGATGATCGGCGCGAAGGATCCGGCCGCGCGCCACGAGGCTAAGATCGCGGCCGCGCGGCGCGTGCTGCTCGATTTCATGCAGCGTCGCCCGGGCGATACGTTCGGCATGACGACATTCAACGCATCGCCGATCGGCGCGTCGCCGCTCAGCGACGATCGCGAGCTCGTGCAGGCGAGTCTTGCCAGCGCCGAGGCGCGCAGCGAAGGCTACACCGCGCCGGCCAGCGCGCTCGCGCTCGCGCTCGACTATTTCCGCGATCGCCCGATGACGGCATCGCGCGTCGTGCTGCTCGTCTCGGACGGCGGCGCGACGATCAAGGAGGACAGCCGCGAGAAGCTGAAGGCGCTCTTCGCCGAGCGGCATGCCTCGCTGGTCTGGATCTACACGCGCGGCGAGGACGAGCCGAGCATCCGGGCGCCGCGCCGCAATGCCGACACCGACAGCCTCTCGCTGCACGAGTTCTTCGGCCAGCTGGGATCGCCGTACGAGATGTTCGAGGTGACGAGCCCCGAAGGCCTCGAGCATGCCGTTTCCGAAATCGGCCGCATGACGAACCTGCCGACGCGGTACGAGGAACGGCTGCCGCGCCGCGATCTCGCCGCGCCGCTCTTCATGCTGGCGGCGTGCGGGCTCGTCCTGCTGATCGCGGCGCGGGCGATGGAGGTCCGGCAGTGGCACGCCTGACACGCTGGACGACCGCGATCGCGTGGGCGTTGCTTGCCGCCGCGCTCGTCGCGACGGCGGCGTTCGCGGCGCGCTGGCAATCGGCGCGCCGCGTCAACGCGATGATCGACGCACGCACCATCGAGACGATGAAGCCGTTGCCGGACGATCCGCGCGTACGGTATGCGGCCGCGTGGGACGTCGAGCGCGCGCAGCGCTACGACGAGGCGATCCGCTATTACACCGATGCGCAGGCGGCAAGCGATCCCGCGCTTGCGTCGCGCGCGTGGTTCGCGCTCGGCAATGCCTACTTCCAGCAGGGGATCAGGGCGAGCCGCCAGTCCGGGGAGGCCGACGCCGCCGCCGAGAACGCGCAGTTCGATCTTGCGCGCGACGCGTACCGCTCGGCGCTCCGCATCGATCCGTGGCTGCACGACGCGCGCTACAACCTCGAGCTCCTCGAACGCCTCGCGCCGACGCGCAGCCGCGACGGCTGGCGCCGCAATACCGACCCGATCACGATCCAGCCGAGCCGGCACAACGGCTGGACGACGATCGAGGAAAGCCCGAAGCGGGGCCTCCCGTGAACGCGCTGCGGCGCATCGTCGCGTTCGTCGCCGCGCAGAGGCTCGCGATTCTCGCGCTCGCGCTGCTGGTGCTGCTGCCGGTCTTCGCCGCGCCGAAGCTGCGCATGCCCGGAGGCACCTATGCCTGGCTCTTCGTGATCGACATCACCGAGAGCATGAACGTGCGCGACGTCGACGCGCGCAAACCCGACGAATCGAGGCTCGATCGCGCGAAGGCATCGACGATCGCCGCGCTCGCGAACCTGCCGTGCGGATCGACGGCAGCGGTCGCGCTCTCCGCCGGTACCGACACGGTGACGCTGTTCGAGCCGCTCGAAGTCTGCGCGCACTTTCCGGCGATCGAGCAGGCCGTGCGCAACATCGACTGGCGCATGGCGTGGGATGGCGATTCGCGCATCGAGGCGGCGCTCATCAATGCGATCGGCGAGGCCGAGCGGCGCCATCTCGACCTCGCTTTCGTCACGGACGGCGACGAGGCGCCGCACGTCGACGTGCCGCGGCTCGGCGATCTGCTCGCGCTGCGCGGGCCAGTGCACGGATGGCTGCTCGGTGTCGGCTCGGCCGAGCCGCATCCGGTGCCGCGCCTGGACGCGGACAACCGCATCGTCGGCTACTGGACCGCGATCGATGCGGCGCAGCAAGGCTTTCATCCGAACCTCGTCGAGGCGATCGGGCACGCGTCGGCGGAGGATCTCGAGAAATCGGGCGCGCTCGACGAGGTCGTCGAGCATCGCTCGGCGTTGCGTGCGGCCTACCTGCAGCAGCTCGGCACGGCGGCGGGGCTCGGCTACGAGACCGCCGACAAGGACGATGCGCTCGCGAGGCTCGTCGTCGATGCGGCGTTTCGGCGTCAGGAGAATGCGGACCGCGATGTGCGCTTCGTGTTCGGGCTCGCCGCGGCGCTGCTGCTGCTGATCGACCGGTTGAATCTGCTGCGCGCCACGAGGTCGCGACCCCGCGGCGTGCCGGCGCCAGGCCTTCTCGCGCGCTGATCGATCCCGATCGGCGCCGAGAGCATCTTCGCCGGAGGGTTCGACGGTGCGCGCTAGGGCGCGAGAAACGTCAACGTGTGCTGCGCCGGACCCGGCAGGAACGGCGTCGCGTTGCCGCGGGCCCAGTCCGCGTGACCCGCGCCGTAATACGGCGAGAGCGGATGGCCGCTCTGGCCGCCGGCGATCATCAGATAGCCGGCCGCTTCGTCGCCCGGCGCGACGCCGAAGCGTATCGCGGCGCCGAAGCGCGGCTCCTGCACGCGCGGGATATCGCGGTCGCCGGGCAGCGGCTCGGCCGGCATGTCGAGGAATCGCGCAACGAACGATGGCAGGCCGGGCGAGAGCGGGTGCGCGATGTGCGTCGTGTTGCGCTCGCCCCATGTGCGCGCGAGGATGCCGCCGGGCTCGGCATCGAGCGCCCGGCCGACGTGCTCGGCGCAGCGCAGGAGCAGGTCGTTCCAGTCCGCGTAGCCCGGCAGCAAGAGGTGTGCGGGCTGGCCCGTGACGAGCATCCAGATCGCCTGATCGGATTGCAGAAGCTTCGGCAGCACGAAGTCGGGAAACGTCTCGCGCACTTTCGCGGCGAATCCATCGAGTATCGTGTCGCTGACCTCGGCGTGCCACGCGGCGACGAGCCGGTACGAGACGGAGCCGATCGACGCGCGGCCGTCCCAGTCCGCCATGCCGCGCTGCATCGTCTCGATCAGCGCCGAGGCGGGCGCCTGCGCGAGCGTCGTGGCGAGCAGATCCTTCCAGCGCGCGAGGAACAGCGCGCGATCGTCGAGCTGGATCGCGAGCAGGTCGCCCGGTGCGAAATGCGCGCGGGCTGCGAGGTCGTCGCGCAACTGGCTCGCGCGCGCGCCGACGTCGTAACCGCCGTCGCCGAGCAATGCGAGCGCCTCGCCGCCGACCGCGCGCTGGTTGCCGGACCAGAGCCGGTCCGATGGCGGATCGGCGACACGCGGCACCATGTCGGGATCGAGCCAGCCGTCCCAGCCGGTGCCGGGCTTCGTCGCATCGACCGGCAGCGCTGCGTCATAGCCGCCGATGCGCTTCGGAATACGGCCGGCGATCGACCATTCGACACGACCGGCGGCGTCGCCGACGATGATGTTCTGCGGCGGTATGCCGCTGAGGTTCGCGACGGCGATCGCCTCGTCGACGTTGTCGGCCTCCGCCATCGCGCGTAGCGTCAGGTCGAGCGCGCCGGGTTGCTGCGCGGACCATTCGAGCGCGAGCGGCGTGCCGTCGACGTCCCTGGCGAGGATCGGGCCCCATTCGGTGTCCTCGACCTCGAGCGTGTCGTCGGCCGCGCCGCGCACGCGGATCGTCTCGGCGCGCCTTGCGATCGGTTTCCAGTCGCCGTGTGCGTCGCGATAGCGATCGGCGTCGCGCGTGACGCGGATCCAGTCGGCGGCGTCGACGTAGCTGTTGGTGAAACCCCAGGCGACGCGGCCGTTGCTGCCGAGCGCGATCGCCGGCAGGCCGGGCAGCGTCACGCCATTCGTGTCGCTCGTCGTGCCCGGGTGCCGCGCGCTCGGGTAGACGAGCTCGGTGCGGAACCAGAGGCAGGGGACGCCGAGGTCGAGGTGCGTATCGTTCGCGACCAGTGCCGCGCCGCCGGTCAGCGCGCCGGCAACGGCAAGTCCGTTGCTGCCGATCACGCGATCGTCGGGCCCGGCCTGCGCGCCGGCGGGTTGCGTCCCGGCCGCGCGCAGAAGTCCCGGCTTGAGCGTGCGAAGGTCGAGCTCGGCCGCGGCCGGCGGATCGGGCCACCGCAGCGGCGCGCCGGTGAGCGGCGCGTCCCATTCGCCGCCGGTCGCGGTCAGGAAGCGGTAGGCGGATTCGGGCAGGGCCGCGCGCATTTTCGCGAACGCGAGCTCGCGGTCGTTGCCGGCGTCCTCGAGCGTGAAGGCCATCGCGGCGATCACGAGCAGCGAATCCTCGTCGCGCCACGGCGCGGGCGCGGTCTGCGTCAGGAGATACGGGAACGGGCGCGCGGACAGCGCGGCGAGTCCCGCGTTGACGCCGTCGCGGTATGCATCGAGCGCGGCGCGCTGATCGTCGGGCAGCGTCGCGAGCGCGTCGTGCAGCCGTGCGCGCATGCGGTGCGCGCGTGCGATGCGGTCGGCCGGCAACGCGACCGGACCGAACAGCTCCGCGAGCTCACCGGCCGATCGCCGGCGCATCAGGTCCATCTGGAAGAAGCGTTCCTGCGCGTGCACATAGCCGAGCGCCCAGTCGGCGTCGCGGCGCGACCCGGCGCGGATCGTCGCGGTGCCGAGCGCGTCGCGCTCGACGATGACGCGGTCGGAAAGGGCGGTCGCGTTCACGACGCCGTCGTATTGCGGCAGGCTCGCGCGCAGCGTCAGCCAGGCCGCCGTCGGCAACGCGACGGCGAGCAGCAGCAGGATGAGCAGGAAACGCAACGCAAGGCGGCGCCAGCGCCGCGGCGAGCTCACTCGTACGGACGATTGCAGAGCTCGCGCCGCAACACCTTGCCGACCGCGGATCGCGGCAGCGCGTCGACGAAATCGATCCGCTTCGGGCATTTGTAGTCCGAAAGTCGTTCAGCGCACCACGAAGAGACGGTAGCGGAATCGAGCGCGGGATCGTTGCGCACGACGAAGAGCCGCACGCGCTCGCCACTTGCGCGATCGGGCATCCCGACCGCACAGACGTCCGCCACGCCCGGATGCGCACCGACCGCGGCTTCGACCTCGGAAGGATATACGTTTACGCTGCCGACAATCACGATGTCTTTTATGCGGCTGACGAGATAGAGGTGTCCGTCGGCATCCATGAAGCCGATGTCGCCGGTGCGGAACCAGCCGTCGCGGGTGATCGTGCGCGCGGTTTCGGTCGGATGCTTGTAGTAGCCCGGCATCAGGCACGGGCCGCGCAGCCAGATCTCGCCATGCTCGCCCGGCGGAACGGCGCGGTCGTCGGCATCGCGGATCGTGAGCTCGATCGACGGCAGCGGAAAGCCGACGCTGGCGTCGCAGTGGCGGCTGCCCATCTGCGCGGTGATCGGGCCGGCGAGCTCGGTGAGCCCGTAGCCTTCGACGAGCGGCCGCCCGGTGATTCTTTCCCAGCGCTCGCGGATGTCGGGCCGGAGCGGCATGCCGCCGACGAAGCCGGCGCGCAACGCGGAGAAATCGAGTGTTTCGAACGCCGGCACGTCGAGCAGCGCGTGGAAAAACGCGGGGCCCGCGAGGATCGAGGTGACATGGCGCCCGCGCCAGCCGTCGACGACGTGCTCGGCCGACTTCGATTTCGGAAACAGCAGGTGCGTCGCGCCGTTGCTCGAATAGTGCAGGAGATTCACGGCCATGCCGGCGCTGTGGAAGAACGGGTGCACGCTGACGACGAGATCGGGCTCGGGCCGCGCGTATTCGTGCACGGCCATGCGCAGCATCTCGACCTCGGCGACCATGTTCCGCTGCGTCGTCATGACGGCCTTGGAGACGCCGGTCGTGCCGCCGGTGTACTGGAGGAGCGCGAGGTCGTCAGGGCCGACCGAACGTTCGATCGTTTCGATGCTCGCGCCGGCCGCGACGGCGTCATCGAACATGACGGCATGCGCCGGCTGCGCCGGCGCGCGGCCGAACAGCGCTTCGGGTGCCGGCACGACGAGCTCACGCACGCCGGCCGCGTTCGGGGCGCCACGGAAGTTGTCCATCAGCACGTCGAGGCCGACGATCGCCTTCGGCTCGGCATCGGCGATCGGATCGACGAACTCGTGCGCCGTCGTCGCCGTCAGCATCGGCACGATGACGAGATTCGCCGTCCACGCGGCGAGCAGCGCGACCGGAAATGCGGTCACGTTCGGCAGCAGGAAAATGACGCGATCGCCCGCGTTCAAGCCCCATTCGTGCACGAAAAAACGCGCGAGCGCGTCGGAGCGCCCGAGCCAGTCGCCGTAGGTGAGGCGCTCGTCGCCGAGCTCGAACGCGACGCGATCGGCGTAGTCGGCGCAGGCTCTGCGCAGCAGCGCGAGGATCGTCGCGTCGGGCGCGATGTCGATGTCGCGCCGCATGAAGTCCGGATAATGCGCGACCCACGGCCG
>CALFNI010000597.1 GCA_937902695.1 uncultured Rhodanobacteraceae bacterium | reverse complement strand
ACGACGCCCGGCCGCGCGGACGCAAGCGCGTAGACGCCGAAAATACCGCGCGTCCTGTCGTTGAGCGGCACGTGGAACGTGACGTAATCGGATGCCGCGAAAAGCTCGTTCAACGAACCCGCCTTCGCGACCTCGGACGACAGCTGCCAGGCGCCTTCGACGGTCATGTGCGGATCGAAGCCGAGCACGCGCATGCCGAGCGCATGGGCGGCGTTCGCGACCTTGACGCCGATCGCGCCGAGCCCGACCACGCCGAGCGTCTTGCCGGAAAGCTCCGAGCCGACGAAGCGCTTCTTTTCCGCTTCGACGCGATCGTGCAGGTCCTCGCCCGGGCGGAGCCCACCGACGAAGCCGAGCGCGTCGGCAAGGTTGCGCGCCGCCAGCAGCATGCCGGCGACGACGAGCTCCTTGACCGCGTTGGCGTTCGCGCCGGGCGCGTTGAACACCGGCACGCCGCGCGCGGACAGATCGCCGACCGGAATGTTGTTGACGCCGGCGCCGGCCCGCGCGACGGCCTTGACGCTGGGCGCGATCGGCGACTTGCGCATGTCCGCCGAACGCACCAGCACGGCATCGGGTTCGGCGATGTCGTTCGCGACGCGATAGAGCGTCGCCGGCAGCCGGTCGAGGCCGTTGCGCGAGATGTTGTTGAGCGTCTGGATCTTGAACATGCGTTTTCTCTCGTCGTCCCGCGAAAGCGGGGACCCAGTGCCTTGCGTCAGATCGAAGCCGCCAGGTTCCCGTTTTACTCGCGCTTCGCGCTGGCTCCGCTGTTCGCTCGCTTCGCTCGCAGTCGCGGGAACGACGAAATCATCCGTTCCGCTTCGCAAAATCCTTCATGAAATCGACCAGCGCCTGCACGCCCGCGAGCGGCATGGCGTTGTAGATCGACGCGCGCATCCCGCCGACGGCGCGATGTCCCTTGAGCGCAAGCAATCCGGCCGCTTCCGATTCCGCGAGGAACGGTGCGTCGAGCGCCTCGCGCGGCAGCGTGAACGGCACGTTCATCCACGACCGCGCCGATACCTCCACCGGATTGCGGTAGAAGCCGGATCCGTCGATGTAGTCGTAAAGCAGCGTCGCCTTCGCGCGATTCCGCTCGGCCATCGCGGCAAGGCCGCCCTGCTTCTTCAGCCATTTGAAGACGAGCGAGGCGAGATACCAGCCGAACGTATTCGGCGTGTTCAACATCGAATCCTGCGCGGCCTGCTCGGCGTAGCTCAGGATTTTCGGCATGTCCTTGGGCGAGCGCGCCAGCAGATCGTCGCGGACGATCAAGACGACGAGCCCCGCGGCGCCGATGTTCTTCTGCGCGCCGGCGTAGATCAACCCGAACTTCGAGACATCGATCGGACGCGACAGGATCGTCGAGGACATGTCGGCGACGAGCGGCACGCCGCCGACGTCGGGCACCGTCATGAACTCGACGCCGCGGATCGTCTCGTTGGGCGTGTAGTGCACGTAGGCCGCGTTCGGGTCGAGATCCCATGTCTCGCGCGCCGGGATGCGATCGTAGTTGGTGGCTTCCGACGTCGCCGCGATGCGCACGCCGACCGTCGGCTTCGCTTCCTTCGCGGCCTTCTCGCCCCAGTCGCCGGTGACGATGTAATCGGCGCTCTGGCCGCGCCGCGCGATGTTCATCGGGATCTGCGCGAAGTGCTGCGTCGCGCCGCCCTGCAGGAACAGCACCTTGTAGCCCGGCGGGATCGCGAGCAACTCGCGGATGTCGCGCTCGGATTGCGCGGCGAGCGCGACGAAATCCTTGCCGCGATGGCTGATCTCCATCACCGACGCGCGCGCGCCGTCCCACTCGAGGAGCTCGGCGCGGGCCTGATCGAGCACGTCTTCGGGCAGCGCGGCGAGGCCGGCGCAGAAATTGTATCCGCGGCTCACGCGAGCCCTCCGATGCGAAGAGCCCGCATTATGCCGCAGCGCAGCACGCGCGCAACACGCGCCGAGCCGGCGTCATGGGCTACGCGCCGCGCAGGAGAATCCAGACCAGACCGAGCGCGATCAGCGCCGCGGCGCCGATCAGCCACCAGATCGACCCGCGCCCATCGTTCGGCATCGTGGCCGCGTCGCCGCCTTCGGGATCGGCATGCGCCGGCGCCGGCGCCGCCGCGACTTCGCCGCGCAGCGGCATGCCCGGCGCCTCGATGAGGAAATGGTCGCGCCCGAAGGCGAGCTGGTCGCCCGAGTGCAGCACGGCCGTCGTCAGTCGCAATCCGTTGACGAGCGCTCCTGCGCCCGAGCCCATGTCGCGCAGGCAGATCGCCTCGTCGATGTTCTCGACCGTCGCGTGGTGCGGCGCGATCTGCGCATCGTCGATGACGATGTCGCAATCGGCGGCGCGACCGACCACGAGCCGCTGCTTCAGCGCTATCGCGCGGCCGAAATGGCTGCCCGCGACGCCGCGCAGCACGACGCGCGCAGGCGCGCCGTCGGGCGTGTCTTCGGTGTCCTCGGATTCGGCGGGAAGTGCCGTCTGGATCGCATCGTCGCGATCGGGCTTGAGCATCATCGCGACGACGCCGAGCACGAGCACGTCGCCGAGCCGGAGCAGCGCCTTCTCGCGCACGGGCCGTGCATTGACGTGCGTGCGCGCGGCGAAATCGAGCACTTCGAGCACGATGCCGCGCCGGTCGACGGCGATGCGCGCGTGCCACGGCGCGATGTCGCGACCGGCGAGCACGAGCGTGTTGCCCTCCGCGCTGCCGAGACTGATGACGCCATCCTCGACGACGAAATCGGCATGCTCGCCGTTGAGAAAGCTGAGTCGCATCAAGATCGGATCGGGCCGCGAAGGTGCGCCAGTATAGCGGCGTTGCGGCGGGCGCTTGTGGAGAAAGGCATCGCGGCGACGCAGCGGCGTTGGCGGGCCGGCGCGCTTCTCGGGCATCATTGCGCAGGCCCATTTTTACCTCCGGGAGCCGCCATGGCCGCCATCGACATCCGCCGCAAGCACGGCAAGAGCCTCAAGGACGCAAGGGCCGCGGTCGAGCGCGTGGCCAAGGCTGTCGCGAAGGAATACGGCTTCAAGCATGCATGGGACGGCGACACGCTCGAGTTCTCGCGCGCGGGCGCGAACGGATCGATCAAGGTCGCCAAGGCCGAGGTGCACATCCACGCCGAGCTCGGCTTCCTGATGAGCGCGCTGAAGCCGGTCATCGAGAGCGAGATCACGCGCAAGCTCGACAAGGAGTTCGGCACCGCCTGAGCCGCGCGGTAGTGTGTGTGCTCTAGCGCGCGTTCCTACATTCGCCGGGCGCGCGGCATCCGCCGCGACCTTCCGAACGGAGCGACCCATGGCGAAGCCGAAGCTCAAGAACCGTCCCGCGGCAGAAGCGGCCGCAGCGCAGGCGCGCGGCATCAGCAAAACCGTGATGGATTCGGCGCAGCAGATCTGGCTCGCTGGCCTCGGCGCGTTCGTCAAGGGCCAGCAGGAAGGCGGCAAGCTCTTCGCCTCGCTCGTCAAGGAAGGCGCCGCGCTC
>CALFNI010000596.1 GCA_937902695.1 uncultured Rhodanobacteraceae bacterium | reverse complement strand
CCTGCTTGCGATCGCGCGGCGGCAACGCATCCCACGTCGGATCATCGAGCGCCGCGCGGAGCTTTTCACCGGCGACGCGGTAGACCTCGCGGTAGATGAGGTCGTGCTCGATGGCGGTCTGCGTCCAGGCGACCGCGTTGAGGTTGTCGTCCGGCGCGACGCTGCCGGCTGCGAGCGGTGCAATCGCCGGCTTCTTCGGCGCGCCCGCGCAGCCGGCCAGCAACGCACACAGCACGATTCTCGCGAGGGTTCGCATGGATCGTCTCCAGAGGTATCTGCGAGTGTAGCGACGCTTGCGGCGAGCGCACGCCTAGTCGGCGAAGAGGTTCGCGAGCCGCGCGATGTGCGACGACGCCATCTCTTCCTTGTGCGCCGCATCGAGCTCGGCGTCGCGGCCCGACCAGTGCAGGTCATCGGCCGGAAGCTCGGCGAGAAACCGGCTTGGCTCGTTCGCGACATATTCGCCGTAGCGCCGCGAGCGCTTCGCGTACATCAGCGCGACCTGCTCCTTCGCGCGCGTGATGCCGACGTACATCAATCGCCGCTCCTCTTCGACGCGTCCTTCGGCGAGGCTGCCTTCGTGCGGCAACGAGCCTTCCTCCATGCCGACGATCGTGACGAAGCGGAACTCGAGGCCCTTCGCGGAATGGAGCGTCATCAGGCGCACCGCGTTGCCGGGCTCGTCGCGATCGCCCTGGCCGAGCAGGGCCAGCTGCGCGGCGAGATCGCCGGCCGCGCCCTCCTTCTGCATCGCGCGGAGCCATTCCGAAAGCTCGGCGAGGTTCGCGAGGCGTCGATCGCGGATCGAAGGCTCCTTCACCTGCGCAGCCACGTGGTCGGCGTAGTTGATGCGCGCCGAAAGCTCGTCGACGAGATCGGCCGCGGCGATGCGTTCGGCGCGCGCCGCGAACTCGCCGATCATGCCGGCGAATGCGCCGAGCGAGGATGCCGCGCGCGAGGAAATCTCGCCGAGCACGGCATCGCTCTGCGCCGCGCGCAGCAGCGAAACATGCCGCTTCCCGGCCAGCGCGCCGAGCTTTTCGAGTGTCGTCGCGCCGATGTCGCGACGCGGCGTGTTGACGACGCGAATGAATGCGGCATCGTCGTCGGCGTTGTTGATGAGCCTCAGGTACGCGATCAGATCCTTGACCTCGACGCGATCGAGAAACGCGGTGCCGCCGGTCACGTGGTACGGAATCCGCGCGAGGCGCAACGCCTTTTCGAGCGCTCGCGACTGATGATTGCCGCGATAAAGCACCGCGAAGTCGTGCCACTGCGCCTTGTGCTTCGCGGCAAGATGCGCGATCGCCCCGGCGGCGCATTCGGCCTCGTGCTCGTCGTCGCGGCATTCGACGATGCGGATCGGCGGCCCTTCGGCCTCCTCGCTCCAGAGCTTCTTGTCGAACACGTGCGCGTTGTTGGCGATCAGCGCGTTCGCCGCGCGCAGCACGCGGCGCGCGCAGCGGTAGTTCTGCTCGAGCTTGACGATCTTGAGGTTCGGGTAGTCGCGCGAGAGCTCGGCGAGATTCTCGGGATTCGCGCCGCGCCACGTGTAGATCGCCTGATCGTCGTCGCCGACCGCCGTGAACATGCCGCGCTCGCCGGCAAGCTGCTTCAAGAGGCGATACTGCGCGCCGTTCGTATCCTGGCATTCGTCGACGAGAAGATGACGGATGCGCTCCTGCCACGCGCCGCGCGCTTCGGCGTCGGCTTCGAGCACGGCGACCGGGAGGCGGATCAGGTCATCGAAATCGACGGCGTTGAACGCGGCGACGAGCTGCTGATAGTCCGCATAAAGCTCGGCCGCTTCGAGCTCGCGGCCGCTCTTCGCGCGCGCAAGCGCTTCGTCGGGCGAAAGCCCTTCGTTCTTGGCGCGCGAGACGAGCGATTGCAGCGCGTACAACGCATCGGGCTTGATGCCCTTCGGCAGGAGGTCCTTCAGGATCGACTGGCTGTCGTCGGCATCGAACACCGAAAAATTGCGCCGCAGTCCGGCGCGCGCATGCTCGATCTGCAGGAACCTGAGGCCGAGCGCATGGAACGTGGAGACGGTCAGGCCATCGGCCGCGCTGCCCTTGACGCGCCGCGAAACGCGCTCGCGCATCTCGCGCGCGGCCTTGTTCGTGAATGTGATCGCGGCGATCTTCGACGCCGACATGTTCCGGTGCCGGATCAGGTGCGCGATCTTCTCGACGATCACGCGCGTCTTGCCGGAGCCTGCGCCGGCGAGCACGAGCAGGGGGCCGTCGCAGTATTCGACTGCGGCGCGTTGTGGGGAGTTGAGGCTCATCGGCGGGACGAAACGTGCGAGTCACGATTGTGCCCTCTCGCGCATCGCCGGCATACCCTCGCCCCGCTCGTCCCCTCTACCGCTTGCGGGAGAGGGCTAGGGTGAGGGCAGGCTGGTTCGCACTTTCCTAAGGGCGCGCCTCGAGCGCTCCACTCCGCTTGCCCTCACCCTACCCTCTCCCGCACGCGTAGCGGACGCCAACGCGCTCGCGCAATCCCATTCGATCTTGAGCGTCAGCAAATCATCGGCCCGCATGCGCCCGAGATTGATCGCGGCAATCGGCTTGCCCATGCGCGCCGCCGCACGCGCGAAGCGATAGCCCGAGAACACCATCAGCGACGAGCCGACGACGAGCATCGCATCCGCCGCCGCGAGATGCGCCTCAGCGCGCTCGACGCGCTCGCGCGGCACGTTCTCGCCGAAGAACACGACATCGGGTTTGAGCAAGCCGCCGCACGCTTGGCAATCGGGCACGCGGAACGATGCGAAATCGAGCCCTTCGAGATCGGCGTCGCCGTCCGGCGCATCGAGCGCATCGAGGGCGAGCCAGTCGGGATTCAGCGCTTCGAGCGCGCGCTGGCACGCGTCGCGCGGCGTGCGCGCTTCGCAGGCGAGGCAGCGCACGGTGTCGAGGCGGCCGTGCAGGTCGATCACGTTGTCGCTGCCGGCGGCCTGGTGCAGGCCGTCGACGTTCTGCGTCAG
>CALFNI010000595.1 GCA_937902695.1 uncultured Rhodanobacteraceae bacterium | reverse complement strand
GACCGGGTGACGACGATTTCCGGACCATTTGCGGTCTATTTTTGCCGATTTAACGCGTTCCCAACAAAATCGGTGTCCGGATTCAAGCCTTCCCCTGCGTCTAGATGAAAGGTGGGTGCCGGTCGACCATTTTCCCCATGATGGCCGTCGAGATTGCGCCTCATCGGCACCCACTCTCTTCTTTTTACGCATCGGCGCCTTAAAAGGCCATGATCGGTTCGCGTAAACTGATCGGGCCATGCCTTCGACCGCCGGGAAGCCGATGAGCGCACGTCCAGACGACGGCACGACGCAACGCCGATCCATCCGGCCCGCGCGCGTCTTCGCCGACGGCCGCGAGCCGGCCTGCCTCGTCGTGCTGCAGGGCCAGCGCCTCGGCCAGCGCATCGACATCGGCGATCAGCCGCTCGTGATCGGCCGCGCGCCCGAGTGCGAGTTCCAGGTCCTCGAGCGCAGCGTGTCGCGCCAGCATTCGAAGATCTGGCGCGAGCCGTCGGGCTATCGCGTCAAGGATCTCGATTCGACCAACAAGACGTTCCTCAACGATCAGCCGATCATCGAGGCGGAGCTCAAGGACGGCGATCACATCACGATCGGAAGCTGCGTCCTCAAGTTCATGGATCGCTCGTCGGTCGAGGCGCGCTACCACGAAGAGATCTACCAGCTCGCGACGGTCGATCCGCTGACCGATCTCTACAACCGCCGCCAGTTTCTGGAGCTTCTCGAAAAGGAGCTGGCGCGCGCGACGAACCATCGCCGTCCGGTCGCGCTCCTCATCATCGACATCGATCACTTCAAGGCGATCAACGATCGCTACGGCCACCCGGCCGGCGACGGCGTGCTGAAGCGTGTCGCGCGCACGCTCGCCGCGCACGCGCGCGAGGAGTTCATCATCGCGCGCATCGGCGGCGAGGAGTTCGCGGTCGTGCTGCCCGAGCACAAGGTCGAGCAGGCGGCCGAGTTCGCCGAGCGCCTGCGCATCGCCATCGCCGAGCACGACATGGACGCGACCGGCGGCGGCCCGAAGAACTGCACCGTCAGCATCGGCGCGGCCGAATGGCTTGCCGGCATGACGGCCTCGAGCGAGCTTTTGCGCGCAGCCGATGAGCAGCTCTATCGCGCCAAGCAGGAAGGCCGCAACACCGTGCGACGCACCGGCGCCTGAGAGGCGCGCTCGCGGCGATAACCGCGCGCGACGACAGCGCCCGTGCGCGCGCGAATGTTAACTTTCCGGAATCCATGCGCTGAATCGCCGCAAAACGGCGCCCGGCGGCGATTGCGCGATCAACGCGCGCGCATTATCGTCGCCATCCCGCGATTGCGGCCTGATCCGGCGCGTCTTGAGCGCCGCTTCGCGGACCGCCCGAGCATCCATTGCGTCAATTCACCTGGCTCGCGCTATGCTCGCACGTGATCTACGATTCTTTTCGTTCTTTGGAGATGCCGTCATGAGGAAGCTGTCGATCGCCGCCTTCATCGCCCTCGGCGTTCTGGCCGGCTGCAACAACGCCGGGAACCAGAGCCCGAACGCCGGCGGTCAGACGCCCGCGAATGCGAACACCGCGGCCGGGGCCGCCAATGCGCCGATCCCGTCGGCGGTCAGCGGCAGCGTGACGCTCAAGGATCCGGTCGAGATCAGCCAGGGCTCGAAGCTCGACATAAAGCTCGTCGACGTCTCGACGCCGGACGTGCCGATCGCCGCGAAAACGATGGACGTCAGCGGGAACCCGCCGTTCAATTTCTCGCTCGACATCGACCCCGCCAAGATCGATCGCCACCGCACCTACACCATCAACGCGGTGCTGACGGACGGCGAGCGCCGCTTCCTGCCCGCGCTGACGGCGCCCGTCCTCACCGGCGGCTCGGCCGCGACGGCACAGATCACGCTCAGCCCCGAGCCCACCGCGGGCGAGAAGCTCAAGGACGAGTTCGCCAAGCTGCAGGGCCGCATCGGCGGCATGAAGGGCGTCAACGGCACCTATACGACCGACGACGCGTCGATCGGCTGGGATGCTTTCGCCGAGCACGGCAAGGTCGTCTTCGTGCGCGTCAACACCGAATACGACAAGGGCGGCCGCACGTCGGTCAAGTACGCGTTCAAGGACGACAAGCCGATGTTCGCCAAGCAGCAGGGCGGCGCGACGGTCGGCTGGGACGATAGCGGAAGCGTCATCGTCAACGAGAAGCAGGGCGGCGGAACGCTCGACGACAAGGAGCTCGGGCCGCTGCATGAGGCAGCGACCAAGGCGTTCCAGATGGCGCAGGACAAGGTGGACGCTTCGAAGAAGAAGTGAGCGTCGGCATCGAGTGAAACGAAAGGCCGGGCACAGTCCCGGCCTTTTTCTTTGCATCACACCGCTGCGGTTTTCCCCCTCTCCCGCATGCGGGAGAGAGGAAAGGCGCGCGAGCGTCCGAGCGCTTACGCGACGCGGCGCCCGCCGCGCTTCAGATGCACGAGCAGCAGCGATATCGCCGCCGGCGTCACGCCCGAGATCCGCATCGCCTGCCCGATCGTGCGCGGCTGCACCGCGATGAGCTTGGTCATGACCTCGGCCGAAAGCCCGCGCACGTTGCCGAAGTCGAATCGCTCCGGAATCGAAGTCTCCTCGTTGCGGCGCTGGCGCTCGATCTCGTCGCGCTGCCGTTCGAGGTAACCCGCGTACTTCGCCTGCACCTCGATCTGCTCGACGACCGCAGCATCGTCGACGCCGCGCCCGATGCCTTCGACGCGCGCGAGGTCCGCGTACGTCATCTCCGGCCGCCGCAGCAGATCGAGCGCATGCGTCTCGCGCGACGGCGCGACGCCGAGCGTCTTCTCGACCTCGCGCCCGAGCGCGTTGCCCGGCGTCGCCCACAATGCGCGCAGGCGTGCGCTTTCGCGCTCGATCGCATCGCGCTTCGTGCGCATCGCGTCGAACCGTTCCCGCGGCACGCAGCCGAGCTCGAAGCCGCGCTCGGTCAGGCGCAGGTCCGCATTGTCCTCGCGCAGGTGCAGGCGGTATTCGGCGCGCGACGTGAACATGCGATACGGCTCGTTCGTGCCGTTGGTGACGAGATCGTCGATGAGGACGCCGATGTAGGCCTCGTCGCGGCGCGGCGTCCACGGCTCGCGATCCTGCGCCGCGCGCGCGGCATTGAGGCCGGCAAACAGGCCCTGCGCCGCCGCTTCTTCGTAGCCGGTCGTGCCGTTGATC
>CALFNI010000594.1 GCA_937902695.1 uncultured Rhodanobacteraceae bacterium | reverse complement strand
GGCCCGCGGTCCTCAGCCAGCTGCGCCACCGCGTCCACGGGCTGATCCCGGTCACGCCCGTGGATTCGAAACTCGCCCGCGAACACGCCGTCGCCCCGTTCGTGCAGGCCGGCAACATCCACCTGCCCGACCCGTCGATCGCGCCCTGGATCGGGGACTGGCTCGAAGAGGCGTCCGCGATTCCGCTGGCCGCGCACGACGACCGCGCAGAAAGCGACCAGAAACGCGTAGCGGTCCTCGCACAGATTCACCGCCTGGCGTGCGGACGGCAGCATCGCCGCGACGGCTTCGACATCGTCGAGGAACGCGGCGACCGAAACGGCGCGGCCATCGCGCCAGGCGAACGGCCGATCGGCGTGCGCGACGCTCAGCAGCGGCAGCGCAGAGGCTGCACGTTCGACGACAGCAGACACGTTCCCCTCTCCCTCGCAACCAGGATTCCGCAGCCTCCGCACGCCGCAAACCGACCCAACCGCTTCGGGTTGCTTGCCTCAAAGGCGCACGGCATCCCCGCTGATAGCGTCGCGGATCGGCGTCGGCCGCTCAAGCCCCCCCACCGAACCGTTCAGGACCGCGTCAATTTCGTCGCCAAGCGCCGCACGGACATCCGTCGCCGTGCGCGCCGGCGGCTCGCCGTGGCGATTCGCGCTGGTGGAAACGAGCGCGCCGCCGAAAGCACGGCAGAGCTCGGCCGCGAGCGGATGCGCCGTCACGCGTAGCGCGATGCCGGCGTGCGCGCCTGCGAGCCACGCGGGCGCGAGCGCCGAGCGCGGGAAGATCCACGTATGCGGGCCGGGCCAGGTCGCCTGGGCGCGCCGCATCGATTCGGCGGGCACGGCAGCGAGATCGATGTAGGGCTCGACCTGCGAAAAATCCGCGGCGATCAGCAGCACGCCCTGCGTCGGCGGCCGGCGCTTGATCGCGAACAGACGATCGAACGCGCGCCGGTTCCCGGGATCGCAGCCAAGTCCGTAGACGGCTTCGGTCGGATACGCAACGACGCCGCCGGCGCGAAGCGCGGCGACGACGTCGGCGAGCGCGTCCGCGTCAGGCACCGCCGGGATGCGACGGCTTCGCGGCTGCCGTCTTCCTGGCCGTCGCTTTCTTCGCAGCGGTTTTCTTCGTGGCCTTCTTCGCGGGCGCTTTCCTGGCTGCGGTCTTCTTCGTCGCGGCCTTCTTCGCCGCCGCCGGTGCCGCGTCGGTCTTCGCGGCCGTCTTCGCGCCGCGCGTGAAACGCCCGCCGCGCTTGGGACGGTTCGGCGCCGCGGCGAGCAGCGCGGCGCAGTCCTCGGCCGTCAGCTCCTTGGGCTCCTTGTCCTTCGGAATGCGGGCGTTCTTCTCGCCGTCGGTGATGTACGGTCCATAGCGGCCGTTCAGCACCTGCACGCCGTTGCCGAAGTCCTTGATGATGCGGTTCGCGGCAGCTTCGGCCTTCGCGCGGATCAGCTCGATCGCGCGCGGCAATTCGACCGTGTACGGATCGTCGGTCGGCTGCAGCGAGGCGTAGGTGGCGCCGTGCTTGACGAACGGTCCGAAGCGGCCGACGCCGACCGTGATGTCCTCGCCGTCGTCGCCCTTGCCGAGATTGCGCGGCAGCTTGAAGAGCTCCAGCGCCTGCGGCAGCGTGATCGTGTGCATGCTCTGGCCGGGGCGCAGCGAGGCGAACGTCGGCTTGTCTTCGTCGTCCTTGGTGCCGATCTGCGCGTACGCGCCGTAGCGGCCGAGACGAACCTGCACGGGCTTGCCGCTTTTCGGGTCGGTGCCGAGCTCGCGCGCGCCGGTCGCCTCGGAGCGATCGACCGTTTCGTTCTTCTCGTCGACCTGCGCCTTGAACGGCTTCCAGAACTTCTCGAGCAGCGGCACCCAATCCTCTTCGCCGCGGCTGACCGCGTCGAGCTCGTCTTCGAGCTTGGCGGTGAAGTCGTAGTCGACGTACTGCGTGAAGTGGCCCGACAGGAACCTGGCGACCGCGCGGCCGACGTCGGTCGGCTTGAAGCGGCGGCTGTCGAGGATCACGTACTCGCGGTTGAGCAGCACCTGGATGATGCTCGCGTACGTCGAAGGACGGCCGATGCCGTATTCCTCGAGCGCCTTGACGAGCGAGGCTTCGGAATAGCGCGGCGGCGGTTCGGTGAAATGCTGGTCGGCGACGATGTCGCGCAGCGGCACCGCTTCGCCGATCTGCATCGCGGGCAGCTTGCGGCCTTCGTCTTCGTCTTCCGCGCCCTTCTGGTCGCGGCCTTCCTCGTAGACGGCGAGGAAGCCCGGATCGACGACGGTCGTGCCGCTCGCGCGGAACGCCGAATCGGGTCCGCAGGCGAGATCGACCGATACGGTATTCAGCGTCGCGAACTGCATCTGGCACGCGACGGCGCGCTTCCAGATGAGCTCGTAGAGTTTCCGCTGATCATCGGAAAGGTATGCCGCCACCTGCTTGGGCCGGTGCAGCGCCGACGTCGGGCGGATCGCTTCGTGCGCTTCCTGCGCGTTCTTCGATTTGTTGCGATAGAAGTTCGGCTGCTCGGGCAGCGCGCGCGGGCCGTAGTCGCGCTGGATCACGTCGCGCAGCTCGGTGATCGCCTCGGCCGAGAGATGCACGGCGTCGGTACGCATATAAGTAATGAGGCCGACGATGCCTTCGTCGCCGAGCGGCACGCCTTCGTAGAGCTGCTGCGCGAGGCGCATCGTGCGGCTCGTCGCGAAGCCGAGCTTGCGCGCCGCTTCCTGCTGCAGCGTCGACGTCGTGAACGGCGGCGCCGGACGGCGCTTGCGCTCCTTCGACTGGATGTCGCTGACGACGAGCCCGCCCTGCGCGGCCTTGCGCAGGCGATCGCGCGCAGCGTGCGCATCCGCTTCGTTGGTGAGGTCGAACTGCTCGAACTTCTTGCCGTCGAGCCGCAGCAGCCGCGCCGAGAAGGCCTGGTCCGGATGCGCGCAGTCGGCCTCGATCGACCAGTACTCGCGCGCCTTGAACGCTTCGATCTCTTCCTCGCGCTCGGCGATCATGCGCAGCGCCGGCGACTGCACGCGGCCCGCGGACAATCCGCGCTGCACCTTGCGCCACAGCACCGGCGAGAGATTGAAGCCGACGAGATAATCGAGCGCGCGCCGCGCCTGCTGCGCGTTGACGAGATCCATCGAGACCTTGCGCGGATGCGCGACCGCTTCCTTGATCGCGCGCGGCGTGATCTCGGAGAACACCACGCGATGCACGGCGCGCCCTTCGAGGAGGCCGCGCTCCTTCAGGATCTCGGCGATGTGCCAGGAGATCGCTTCGCCTTCGCGATCAAGGTCGGTCGCTAGGTAGAGCGAATCGGCTTTCGCGGCCGCCTTGGCGATCGCATCGACGTGCTTTTCGTTCCGTTCGATGACTTCGTAGTTCATCGCGAAGTCATGGTCGATGTCGACGGCGCCTTCCTTCGGCACGAGATCGCGCACGTGCCCGTAGGACGCCAGCACCTGGAAGTCCTTGCCGAGGTACTTGTTGATCGTCTTCGCCTTGGCGGGCGATTCGACGATGAGCAGATTCTTGGCCATTTCCATTCCTGCGCCCGCCTGGCGAGCAGCGGGTGGGCTGCCGCGTTCCATGCGGGCAATCGGGATAGCAGCGGGGATGCGTTCCGGCGGAGCGCGGTTCAGGGTCCCCTTTTTCAGTGGAAACACACGCTCTGGCGGGCTGTCAAGCTGCAGGGACGTGAGGGCCGGCGCGTCGCAGCGCCGGTATCGCGGGTCGGGCGGCCGGATAAGTAATTGTATTGGCTTGGGTTATGACATGGCGACGGACCTCGCCGAATCAACCGGCCGGCCGCCGGACGTAAAGCCCGCCGCGCTCGGCCGCGACCTCGCCGTCGAGCTCGAGGTCGAGCAGCATCGCGGACAGCGCCGCGGCGCCGAGGCCGGTCCGCTCGGCCAGCGCATCGATGCCGAGCGCGTCGTGGTCCAGCGCCGCGAGCAGGCGCGAATATGCCGGATCGCGCTTCGGCCTCGCGCCCGCCTGCGCCCCGTCGGCGTCGAGCCGCTCGCGCAGCGCGGCGCCGAGGCGCGCGGCTAGCGGACGCAACGCCTCGATGATTTCGCCGGCGCTCTCGACCAGCATCGCGCCATTCCTGATCAGCTGGTGGCAGCCGCGCGCGAGCGGATGATGGATCGAGCCCGGAATCGCGAATACGTCGCGTCCCTGATCGCTCGCCGAACGCGCCGTGATCAGCGAG
This sequence comes from uncultured Rhodanobacteraceae bacterium, assembly GCA_937902695.1. GTDB lineage: Bacteria > Pseudomonadota > Gammaproteobacteria > Xanthomonadales > Rhodanobacteraceae > Dokdonella_A. The sequence goes on along the minus strand of CALFNI010000594.1, from coordinate 7,248 downwards.
CCCGAGCGAAGGCCCGCCTCGACGACGAGCGTGCCGAGCGCGAGGCCGGCGATGATCCGGTTGCGCCGCGGAAAGTTCTCCTTTCGGCCCGGCGTGCCGGGCGCGAACTCGCTGACCAGCGCGCCGGCGCTCGCGATGCGCGCGGCGAGATCGCGGTGGCGCGACGGATAGACGATGTCGGGCCCGGTGCCCAGCACGGCGATCGTCGCGGCCCCGCTTTCGAGCGCGGCCTCGTGCGCGGCCGCATCGATGCCCTCGGCGAGCCCGCTCGTGATCGCGAGCCCCGCGCCGGCGAGCGCGCGCGCGAAACTGCGCGCGTTCGCAAGACCGCCCACGCTCGCGTTGCGACTGCCGACGATCGCAATCTGCGGCTGCCAGAGCACCGTCGCGTCGCCCGCGATGAAGAGTCCCGCGGGCGCGCCGGGCGATTCGCGCAGGAGCGGCGGAAACTCCGCATCGTCGATCGTCAGCAGCCGGTGGCCGTCGACCGCGAGCCACGCGAGATCGTTCGCGATGGCTTCGCGATCCGGCTTGCGCAGCCACGTGCGCGCCGCGCGATCGACGCCGTCGCCGCGGCGCGCCGCAGCAAGCGCGCCCGCCGCGGAGCCGTGACGCTCGACGAGATCGCGCAGGCGTGACGCCGGCAGCTGCGGCGCGCGCAACAGGCAGAGCCAGGCTTCGGTCTCGTCGCGATTGGATGCGGTGTCCATCGGCGTCGACTGTAGGCGACGCCGAAAACGAACGCGGCGCGATGTTGCCATCGCGCCGCGTACGAAATTGCATTCTCTTCTTTCGCCGCTCCCGCTTGCGCGAGAGGGAGAGCGCCGCTTTACGGCGTGTGGTCCGGATCCCAGAGGAAGTCGCCGATGTGCGTCGGCTTGACCGCATCCATGACGAGGCCGTAGCTGACGCGCTGGAACGTCCGGAAGACCATCACGTGCCCGATGAACTCGGGCGGCAGCACGACGTGCGCGTCGTCCGGATGGAAGAAGCGCCGGGCGCTGCCTTCCGGATAATCGCTCTGGTCGATCACTTCGTCGCCGTCGTGATAGATGCTGAAGGTCTGGCCGTTCTCGATGCCGTCCTCGGCGCCGCGCGAGAGCGCGACGACCTGGCGCGGACCCACCACGTTGAGCGCATCGCCGAACGCGATGACGCGCATGTTGTCCGGCACGCGCGCCGGCGCGTGCGGCACGTACTGGTCGTCGTACGGCTTGTCCTCGATCGGCAGCACGAGATCGCCGGCACGCACTTCGAAATCCGAATAGACGATCAGCGCGGACGACGGATCGCCGACGCGCGTGACCTCGACCGTGCCGAAGTCGAGCACTTCATAGCCGAGGAAGCGCACGTTGCCGGCGAGCGTGAACTCATTGGGGCCGTGCTGCCAGAGGAGGCCGGGGCGGCCGTCCATCCAGTCGCCGGTCTGCCGATAGACCTCGCGCGGCTCGCCTTCGCCGCGCGGCGGCATGTCGTAGTAGCGGCCGGACGCGCGCACGAGCGCGAACTTGGTGCCCGGCGGCGCGACGATGCCGCGCACGTAGGCGAGCTGGCCCGCGGTGCCGCGGAGCTGGTTCTCCTCGATGCCGACGACGTGCGGCGCATTCTCGTACTCGTCCTCGCTGAGGATGCGCGCGTGCTTGAGGAACTGCTTCAGCGACGACAGCGGAATCGGCTTGACGGCGTCTTCGAGCGAGCTGATGCGCGCGTGCGGGCCGATCGACCCCTCGCCGTGGCGCACGTGGCCGCCGCCGAGAACGAGCTCGTCGCCGGGATAGATGAGGTGCGGGTTCCTGACCTGCGGGTTGTCCTGCCAGATCTCAGGCCACAGCCACGGCTTCCTCAGGAAGTGCGCCGAGATGTCCCAGAGCGTGTCGCCCTTCCTGACGATATAGCGGTCCGAATGCTGTTCTGCCCACTCGACGGTTCTGACGGTTGCCGCAAAAACCGTGAGGGTGAAAAGCAGTCCAGCCGAAACCGCAAGTAGTTTTTTAAGCATGGCTGCCAATTCCCTGATTCCCCAATGGCTTGGCGAGTCTATCCGAAACTTTAACGCTAGAAAACGACGGGCGTCCCAAAACGGCGAGCGCCGGGAGCGCCGGGTTTTCAGGAGCGACGCGCGCGTCCGGGCCCTGCGGGATCGCATCCGGCGCTCCCTCCGGCACCGGGCGCGACCGGAAACCCGGACTCCTCTAGAATCCCAGTATCTTCCGCATCTTGCGGCACGCTGTTGCGAACCGCATCTCAAGTCCATGGCCAAGCTAGCGATTCTGGAGTTTCCCGACCCGCGCCTTCGCACGAAGGCGGCGCCCGTCACCGAGTTCGATGCCGCGCTCCGACAGCTCGCGGCGGACATGCTCGAAACGATGTACGAAGCTCCCGGGATCGGCCTCGCCGCGACGCAGGTGAACGTGCACCGGCAGCTGCTGGTTCTCGACGTGTCCGAGGACAAGGACCAGCCCATGACGCTCGTCAACCCGAAGGTCACTGCGAAGGAAGGCACGCAGGTGTATCAGGAGGGCTGCCTCTCGGTGCCCGGAATCTTCGCCGACGTCGAACGCGCCGATCGCATCCATGTCGAAGCGCACGACGCCGACGGCAAGCCGCTCTCGTTCGATGCCGACGGCCTTCTTGCCGTCTGCATCCAGCATGAGATGGACCACCTCGTCGGCAAGCTCTTCGTCGACTATCTCTCGCCGTTGAAGCGCGAGCTCGTGCGCAAGAAGCTCGAGAAGCAGCGGCGCCACGCGTCGACGGCCGAGCCCGCGGCGGCAGCTCTCTAGCGGCGGGCTTCGATGACGCAACGACTGCGACTGGTGTTCGCGGGAACGCCGGAGTTCGCGGTGCCGTGCCTCGAAGCGTGCCTGGCCGCGCCCGCCGATGTCGTCGCGGCGTACACGCAGCCCGATCGTCCCGCCGGACGTGGCCGCAGGCTCGCCGCGAGCCCCGTCAAGCAGCGCGCGCTCGAGGCGGATGTTCCGGTCGAGCAGCCCGAAACGCTCCGCGATCCGGCCGCGCGCGAGCGACTCGCCGACCTCGCGCCCGATCTCATGATCGTCGTCGCCTACGGCCTGATCCTGCCGAAAAAGGTGCTGGCGATTCCGCGCCTGGGTTGCTGGAACGTCCACGCGTCGTTGCTGCCGCGCTGGCGCGGCGCGGCGCCGATCCAGCGCGCGATCCTCGCCGGCGATACCGAGACCGGCGTCGATCTCATGCAGATGGAAGCCGGCCTCGACACCGGACCCGTGCTGATCGAGCGGCGCACGCCGATCGGCGAGGACGATACCGGCGGCTCGCTGCACGATCGCCTCGCGGCGCTCGGCGCCGATGCGCTCGCCGAGGGCCTTGCGCGCGTCGCGCGCGGCGAGACGCTGAGGCCGCGCGCACAAGCCGAAACCGGCGTCGTCTACGCGCACAAGATCGAAAAAGCCGAAGCGCGACTCGACTGGAACGAGCCGGCCCGCGTGCTCGCGCGCAAGGTCCGCGCGTTCGATCCATGGCCCGGCACCGACGCCGAGATCTGGGGCGAGCGCGTGCGCATCTGGTCCGCCGAGCCGATCGATGCACGCACGCACCAGCCGCCGGGAACGATCGTGGCGACCGGCCGCGATGCGATCGACGTCGCGACCGGCAAAGGCCTCCTGCGCATCGTCGAGGTGCAGCGCGCAGGCGGCCGGCGCATCAGCGTGCGCGACTGGCAGAACGCGCGGCGCGAGCGCGGAGCCGCTTCGTGAATCCCGGCGCCGCGCTGCGCGGCGAAGCGGCAAAGGCGCTTGCGCGCGTCGCCTTCGACGGCGCCTCGCTGCGCGCGGCGCTCGCCGCGTCGACGTCGCGCTTCGCCGATCCGCGCGATCGCGCCCTGCTGTCGGCCACGCTGTTCGCGGCGACGCGCTGGTGGCTTCGCCTCGATGCCGCGCTCGCCGCGCTGCTCGAAAAGCCGCTGCCGCCCAAAGCGCGCGATGTTCGCGCGCTCGTCGTGATCGGCTTCGCGCAGATCGCCGTGCTCGACATGCCCGATTACGCCGTCGTCGCGTCGTGCGTCGATGCCGTGCGCGCGCTCGGCCACGCAAACTACGCCGGGCTCGTCAACGCGCTGCTGCGGCGCTTCGCGCGCGAGCGCGCGGCGCTCGATGCAACGCTCGACGGCGACATCGTCACGCGCACCGCGCATCCGCGCTGGCTGGTCGATGCGCTCGGCCGCGACTGGCCCGACGATCTCGACGCGATCCTCGACGCGAACAACCGCGAGGCGCCGCTGACGCTGCGCATCAATCGCCGCCGCACGGACCGCGCCTCGATGCTCCGGCGCCTCGCCGACGCCGGCGTCGCCGCGACGGCACACGATGATCTCGCCGACGCGATCGTGCTCGAGCAAAGCGCCGACGTGACGCGCTTGCCGGGCTATGCCGAAGGTGTTTTCTCGGTTCAGGACGGCGCCGCGCAGCGCGTCGCCGAGTTGCTCGATCTGCGCGACGGATTGCGCGTCCTCGACGCCTGTGCTGCGCCGGGCGGAAAGGCGGCGCACATGCTCGAGCGCGCCGACGTCGATGTGCTGGCGCTCGACCGCGACGTCACGCGCCTGCCGCGCGTCGCGGAAAACTTCGCGCGCCTCGGCCTTCGCGCGGACATCCGCCAAGGCGATGCCGCCGCGCCGGAGCAGTGGTGGGACGGACGCCCGTTCGACCGCATCCTGCTCGACGCGCCGTGCTCGGCCACCGGCATCATCCGCCGCCAGCCCGACGTCAAGCTGCATCGGCGCGCCGCCGACATCGCGCCGCTCGCGGCGGGGCAGACGCGGCTTTTGCAGGCGCTCTGGCCTTTGCTCGCGCCGGGCGGGCGACTAGTCTATGCGACGTGCTCGGTGCTCTCCGCCGAGAACGAAGGCGTCCTCGCGGCATTTCGCGCCGCATACGCCGACGCGCAGCGCGTCGACGTGCCGGCTCCGTTCGGGCGCGCCGCCGGTGGCGGACGCCAGAACCTGCCCGGCACCGGAGGGATGGACGGTTTCTATTATGCGATCGTCGAGAAGCCCCGCTAGCCGCGTCGCGCGCGCCCTCGTCGCGCCCGCTCTCGCGTGCGCGCTCGCCGGCTGCGGCGCGCTCGCGGCGCAGCAGCCGGGAACGCTCGTCGTCCGCAACGCGCGCATCTCGGGCACGGCCGAAGCGCCGATGCTCGAGATCGGCATCGACTGCAAACTGTCCGGACCGATGCAGGACGCGCTCGATCACGGCATTCCGCTGACGTTCCGCATCCGCATCGACGCCGGACGCTGGCGTTTCCTGCCCTCCGAGGCGCGTGCCGAGCAGCGCATCGAGCTTCGCTATTTTCCGCTGTCGCGCCGCTACCAGATGCGCGATCTCGACGCGCCGGTCGACGTGCGGAGCTTCGCGACGCCGGGCTATCTGCTCGCCTCGCTCACGGCGATGCGGCTGCCGTTGCCGGGCGCGTTCGCGGCGTTGCGGCGCACGCCGGTGCGCATCGGCGTCGATCTCGAGACCGCATCGCTGCCGGGCGCGCTGCGCCTGCCGGCGCTGTTCGAGCCTGCCTGGCAACTGTCGTCGGCGGAGTACACATGGCAAGCCGGGGCTGGCTGAAGTTCGCGCTCCGTCGCGCGCTGCCGGCGCTCGCCGTGCTCGCGCTCCTGCTCGCGTCGCTGAAGCTCGCCGAAGACGCCGCCGGCGGCGGCAGCGCCGCGCAGTATTACCGATGGATCCTTGCCGCGGCGGCGGTGTCGCTTGCGCTGCTCGCCGTGGCGATCGCACAGCGCCTCTGGCGCCTTCACGTCGATCTCGAACGCGACGCCCCGGGCGCTCGCCTCGGCCGGCGCCTCTTGCTGATGCTGGTGCTGCTCGCGGTGCCGCCGGTCGTCGTCATCTACGGATTCGCCTTGCGCTTCCTCGACGCGACGATCGACAACTGGTTCAACGTCAAGCTCGAAGCCGCGCTCGACGACGCGCTCGAGATCGGCCGCATCGTCGTCGACGAGCGCCTGCGCGCCGCCGAGCAGCAGAGCGTCACGCTCGCGACGAAACTCGCCGACACGCCGGCGGACGAGCTGCAGCATGCGCTCGACGAGGGCATCGACGAAGTCGGCGCGACGCAGCTGACGCTGTTCGGCGGCGACGGCCGCGTCGTCGCGACGACCAGCTCCGATCCGCGCTACCTCGATCCGCCGCGACCCGACGCGACGATGCAGATGCGCGTGCAGGGCGACGGCAGGTACGCGGCGGCCGAGCCGATCGGCGAGACGCTGATGCTGCGCGTCGCCGTGCCCGTCGCCGGCGAGGTGCCCGCGAGCCGGCGGCTCCTGCAAGGCCTTTATCCGCTGCCGGCGCGCCTGCAGGCGCTGACGCGCGGCATCGAGAACGCGAGCTTCGATTTCCAGCGCCTCAAGTTCCTGCGCGGCTCGCTGAAGCTGACGTTCGCGCTGATCCTGACGTTCGCGCTGCTGCTTTCGATCCTGATGGTCACGCTCGCGGCGTTCGGCGTCGCGCGGCGGCTGGTCGCGCCGGTCGGCCGGCTGATCTCGGCGACGCGCGCGGTCGGCGCCGGCCGCTACGACACGCCGCTGCCGATCGCGAGCAACGACGAGCTCGGCTTCCTCGTCAATTCGTTCGCAAAGATGACGCGCGAGATCGAGTTCGCGAGCGCGCGCGCGCAGAAGAGCGCGCACGAGACAGAGCGGCAGCGCGCCTGGCTCGTCGCGCTGCTGGAGCGCCTGTCGGCCGGCGTGCTCGGCTTCGATCCGGACGGGCGCCTGCGTATCGCGAACCGGGCCGCCGAAGCGATCCTCGGCGTCGGCGCGACGAGCTACATCGGCCGCTCGCTGGCCGAGATCGAACGCGAAGAGCCGCAGCTCGCCGCGTTCACCGAGCCGCTCGCGCGGCACATGCGCGGCGGCTTGCGCGAGTGGCGCGAGGAGCTCGTCGTCGACACGGCCGGCGGACGGCGCGTGCTGATGCTGCGCGGAACCGCGCTCGCCGACGATGCCGGTTACGTGGCCGTGTTCGACGACCTGACGGTGTTGAATCGCGCGCAGCGCGATGCGGCCTGGGGCGAGGTTGCGCGGCGCCTCGCGCACGAGGTCAAGAATCCGCTGACGCCGATCCAGCTCGCCGCCGAGCGGCTGCGGCGCCGTTTCCTCGGCCGCGTCTCGCCCGAGGAGAGCGAGTTGATCGATCGCGCGACGCACACGATCGTGAGCCAGGTCGAGGCGCTGAAGACGATGGTCAATGCGTTCGGCGACTA
>CALFNI010000593.1 GCA_937902695.1 uncultured Rhodanobacteraceae bacterium | reverse complement strand
AAGCTCTCGTCGATCGAGATTCCGGAGGGCGAGACGCTCAATATCGTCGAGGCGCTTTCGAAGTACGACGCGCTGTTCGTGTACTCGGCGAAGATCGGGATCGTCTGCGGGATCGTCGTGCTGGTGCTGACGCCGCTGATCAAGCGGTGGATGCACGGCGTCAAATAGTCGCCCCCACACCGTCGTTCCCGCGAAAGCCGTCATTGCCGCAACCGCGGTCATTCGCGCGATCGTCGTCATTCCCGCGAAAGCGGGAATCCACTGTCGTTTTGCATGTCAAAATGGATTCCCGCCTTCGCGGGAACGACGGCGTTCGGGGCTATTTCGCAGCCGGCTTCGGCGCGAGCATCATTCGAAACGCCTTCAGCGCGGCGGGATGATAGATCGTGCCGTGCTTCTCCTCGGGCATCGGTTCGTAATGCCAGCGCACGCCGGCGGGCGCGTCGGCCTTGAGGATATCGGCGAGCACCTTCGTCTGATCGACGTCGCCGATGAACTCGCTGCTGCTCGCGAGGAACAGCGATTTCGCCAGCCGCGGCCGCGCGTACAGCGAGGCGGCCGCACCGTCGACGAGCTTGTGATCGTTCCACCAGAGGCTCGGATCGATCGCGATGTAGATGTCGAAGAGGTCGGGCTCGTAGAAGAATGTCTCGACGACGAAGAGGCCGGCGAGCGATTCGCCGACGATCGCATTCTCGTCGGTGACACGATAGCGGCGCTTGACCTCGGGCATCAGCTCGTCGCGGATGAACTTGCGGAATGCCGCCGAGCCGCCGACGTGCGGCGCGATCGTCTTGTCCTTCGCGTTCTCGGTCGGGCCCGTCATGTCGCGGCGGCGCTCGGTATTCTCGATGCCGACCAGGATGAACGGCCGCATCGTCTGGTTGCCGACCGACACCTGCACGAGACCGGCGACATGCAGGAAATCCTCGGCCATGCCGCCGTCCGGCATATAGAGCACCGGCAGGGCCGCATCGGATTTCGCGTAGCCCGCCGGCAGATACACGTTGATGCGCCGCGTCTCGGCGAGCACCTTCGAATCGAGCGTGAAGGTCTCGCCGATGACGAGCGGCTGCGCGGCGGACGCGTTCGCCGCGGGTGCGGCGTGCGATGACGGCGCCGCGATGGTGACGAGGCCGCAGAGAACGGCCGGCAGCAGATGGCGTGTTGCGATCATTCGGCGTCCCCCGGGCACGGTGGCTGATGCCTTACATCTTCGGCTTGGCGCCGCTCCGGTACAGCAGATAGCCGACGACGCACAGCACCGCGAGCCCGACCAGCTGGCCGAAGTGCAGCGAGTCCGGCAGCGCGAGCACGTCCGCGCGGCCCGACACGACGATCGGAATCGCGATCAGGATGCCGGTGAGCGCCTCGCCGGTGATGAGCCCCGCCGAGAACAGCGTGCCCGGGCGATGCGCGTGCTCCCGGGTCTTCTCGTCCGCGCCGACGATGCCGAGCCTTTTCTCGACGAAATACGACAGCAGGCTGCCGAGGAAGATCGGCACCATCAGCTCGAGCGGCAGGTAGATGCCGATCGCTGCCGCCAGCACGGGCACGCGGAACGTCGAGCCGCGGTGCTTGAGCCACTCGTCGAGCGCGATCGTCGCCGCTCCGATGACGGCACCGATCCCGATCATCGGCCACGGCAGCTCGCCGCCGAACATGCCTTTGGCGACCGACGCCATCAGCGTCGCCTGCGGCGCGAGAAGCGAATGCGGATGCTCGGGCGTCGGCGGGCCGATGCCGAACGCGGCCGCGAGCAGGTTCAGCACCGGCGCCATGATCAGCGCGCACGAGAATGCGCCGATCATCAGCATCAGCTGCTGCTTCCACGGCGTCGCGCCGACGAGATAGCCGGCCTTGAGATCCTGCAGGTTGTCGCCGCCGACCGCCGCTGCGCAGCAGACGACCGCGCCGATCATGATCGCGGCGACCGCGCCGATCGGCGAGTCGCGCCCGAGCAGCAGCACGAGCACGAGCGAAGCGAACAGGATCGTCGCGATCGTGATGCCCGACACCGGGTTGTTCGACGAGCCGACCAGGCCCGCGAGATACGCCGACACCGAGACGAACAGGAACCCGGCGACGATCATGATGATCGTCATCGGAATGCTGACCAGCCACTGGTGCACGATCGCCTGGTACAGCAGCGCCAGCGGTATCACGAACGCGACGAGCGCGATCAGCATCCACTTCATCGGCGGATCGCGCTCGGTTTCCTTGATCGCTTCGCCGCCCGACTGCCGCGCGGCATTGAGGCCGCTGCGGATGCCCGAGATCAGCGACTTGCGCAGCGAGAACAGCGTCCAGACGCCGCCGATCAGCATCGAGCCGACGCCGAGATAGCGGATCTTCGCAGACCAGATCATGCCGGCGATCGCGACGGCGTCGCCGCCCGCCGCCGCGACGCGCGCGGCGAGCGCGGGATCGGAATCGAGGAAGAACGCGTGGTAGATCGGGATCGCGATGTTGAACGAGAGGATCGAGCCCGAGACGACGACGATGCCGACGTTGAGGCCGATGATGTAGCCGACGCCGAGCAGCGCCGGCGAGAGGTTCGTGCCCATGTAGCCGAGATACTTGCCGATGAAGCCGCCGCCGATCGCGTTGTCCGGGATGATGCGCATGCCGCTTTCGGCAGCGAGCTTGACGATCGCGCCGATCGCCGCGGCCTTGGCCAGGATCTTGACGCCGGGGCCGGGATTCTCGCCGGCCTTGAGCACCTCGGCGGCCGCCTTTCCTTCCGGGAACGGCAGCGGATCCTCGACGATCATCGAGCGGCGCAGCGGCACCGAGAAGAGTACGCCGAGCAGGCCGCCGAGGCCGGCGATCGCAAGCACCCACGAGTAAAGAAAGTCGTGCCAGTAGTTGAGGATGATCAGCGCCGGGATCGTGAAGATCACGCCGGCCGCGATCGAGGAGCCCGCCGACGCGCCGGTCTGCACGATGTTGTTCTCGAGGATCGTGCCGCCGCCGAGGAGGCGCAGCACCGCCATCGAGACCACCGCCGCCGGAATCGCAGTCGCGATCGTGAGGCCGGCGAAGAGGCCGAGATAGGCGTTCGCGGCCGCGAGGATCGCGGCGAGCACCGCGGAGAGCACGATTGCGCGGATACTCAATTGCGGCGTGGCTTCGGACATCTCGTCAACCCCTGATTCGGCAGGCCCGGCGAATGCGGACGCCGCATAGTAACGGACGGACGCGCGAACGCCACCGCCCCAGGCCGTCCCTCCCGCGAGAAACGGTCAGGGCGCCGCGCCGGAGCCGGACGTGTTGCCGATGTTGCGGTCGAGGAACGCGTCGACGCGGGTCAAGAGGTCGGCGATGTTCTTCTCGTCGTAGAAGCCGTGGCCCTCGGTGCGCTGGTAGAGCCACTCGTGCGGGACGTGCGCCTTGTCGAGCGCGTTGTGCAGGTTCTCGCCCTGCACCGGCGGCACGCGCACGTCGGCGCCGCCGACGATCAGCATGACCTTTGCCTTCAGCTGGTCGAGATGCGCGATCGGCGAGCGGTTCCAGAGATCGGCTTCGTCCGTGCCGAGCACCATCTTGAGATAGTTCTCGCCGAAGACCGATTGCGGGATGTCGCCGCGCGTCGACATGAGGCGAAGATCGTAGACGCCGACGTAGCCGATCGCGCAGCGATAGAGGTCGGGCTCCTTCACCGCGCCCTCGAGCGCGGCGTAACCGCCGTAGCTGGCGCCGTAGATGCAAAGGCGCTTTGGATCGGCGATGCCTTCGGCGACGGCCCACTTCGTCGCGTCGGTGACGTCGTCCTGCATCGCGCCGCCCCACTGGCGGAACCCGGCGTGCACGAATGCGAGCCCGTAGTCGCCCGAGCCGCGGAAGTTGACCTGCAGCACCGCGTAGCCGTGGCTCGCGAGCGACTGCACGTACGGATCGAAACCCCAGCGATCGCGCACGAAGTACGGGCCGCCGTGCACGAAAACGACCATCGGAAGATTCTTCGCGTCGGCCTTGCCGGGCGGCCGCGTCAGGTACCCGTGCAGCGTCAGGCCGTCGCGCGCCTTCAACGAGATCGGCTCCATCGGCGCCATATCGGCGGCCTTGATCCACGGCCGGCGCCCGAGCAGGAAGGTGAGCTTGCGCGACGCTCCGTCGTAAAGATAGAACTCGCCGGGATTCGTGTCGCTCTCGATCCGCACGACGGCCTTGCTGCCGTTGGACGCGTAGCTCGTGAACGAGACGCTCTGGCTCGGGAACTGCTGCATCAGCGACACGAGCAGCTTTGCTTCCGGCGCGCTCCTGTCGATCAGCGTCATCGCGCTGCGGCCCGGCATCGAGGCGATCGCGAACGCATCCTTGTCATCGAACGTGCGCACGAGACCGGTGGCGCCGGACTCGATGCCGCTCCATAACGTGCCGAGCTTTTGCGATGCGATGTCCCAGCGGCAGACGCCGCCCTTGCCATGATCGCCGCCGCAAGCGAAATAGACTGATTTGTCCGTGCGATCGAATGCGAGCGGCGTGACGCGGATGTTGTCCTTGTTCTCGTCGAAGACGAGCTCCCAGTCCTTGCCGTCGCCGGCGCGGTACCAGACCTTCATCGCCTGGTCGACGTCGTTGCCGTACGCGAAGCGCACGACGTGGTCATTGTCGGTCAGGAACTGCGCGTTGCGGAGCGGCGAGACCGTCACCGGCGTCGTCGCGCCATTGAAGATGTCAATGCGCAGCGCTTCCGGAAAAACGCCGTTCGGGCTCGAGCGCGTGTAGCCGAGATTCGCGCCGTTCACGGGATACGACGCGATCAGCGCGCCCTTCGGATCGGCGGGCAGCTCGTCGATCAGCGCGCCATAGGCGATCTTCTGCGTGCCGTGCTGGATATGCGTCGCGCCTTGCCCGCCCATGCGGCTGCCGAAGATCAGCGCGGCGCCGGTGCCGTCGGCATTCACCGCATAGAGCTCGCCGGTCGCGACCGGCGCCTCGAGCTCGCCGGTGCTTTCGCCGACCGTGTACATGACGCGATGCGGCGCCACCCACCAGAACTCGGCAAGCTCGCTGTCGGCGCGCGGGCGCAGGTTCACGCCCTTCATGTCCTCGAGGCGGATCAGCGAGAGGATCGTCTTGCCGTCGACGACGGCGCTGGCGGCAAGGTAGTCGCCGTCGGGCGAGATCTTGACGTTGCGGAACTGCTCGTGCCTCGCGAAGTCCGTGACCGGGACTTCGGCCGCGACGGACATCGCAACGACGGTACAGAAGAATGCAAGAAGAACGCGCTCGACATGCATCGGCGACCCACCCCTCGTGATCCCGGCGAAGGCCGGGATCCATTTCGATTCTGCTGATGCTCGCGACCGGAAGCAAAAAAATCAAAATGGATTCCGGCTTTCGCCGGAATGACGGCAGCGTGGCTGGTCAGCTCTTCGCCGGCACGCGCCCGTAGCGATCCTCGAGGCGCACGATGTCGTCTTCGCCGAAATAGTCGCCGCACTGCACCTCGATCAGGTGCACGTCGCGATCGGTCGGATTCTCGAGCCGGTGCACCGTATTCATCGGGATATAGGCCGATTCGTTGCGGCCGAGCAGCATCTCCTCTTCGCCGATGCGCACCTTCGCGGTGCCGTCGACGACGGTCCAGTGCTCGCTGCGGCGATGGTGCAGTTGCAGCGACAGCACGTGGCCCGGCTTGACGACGAGGCGTTTCACCTTGCAGTCGGTCGCATCCTCGAGCACCGTGAAGCTGCCCCACGGCCGGTACACGGTCTTGTGGAACGAAGCCGCATCGTGATTCTCGGCGCGCAGGCGCTCGACGACGAGCTTGACCTGCTGCGCGCGATCGCGATCGGCGACGAGCACCGCATCGCCGGTATCGACGATGACGAGATCCTTGACGCCCACCGCCGCCACGATGCGCGTGTCGGACTGGATGTAGCAGTTCTGGCTCTCGACGACGATCGCCTGCCCGCGCACGCGGTTGCCGGCGCCGTCGGCCTCGGCTTCGAGATCGCTCATCGCCTTCCACGAGCCGATGTCGCTCCAGTCGAACGACGCGGGCACGACCGCGACGCGCGGCGCGCGCTCCATGATCGCGTAGTCGATCGAGATGTCGGGCTGCGCGAGGAACGCATCGCGGGCGAACTCGACCGGGCTTTCGTGATTGAGCGCGCTCGCATAGCACACGCGCGCCGCCGCGAGCACGTCGGGACAGACGTCCGCCGCGATGCCGAGCAGCGTGTCGGCACGAAAGCAGAACATGCCGGAGTTCCAGACATAATCGCCCGACGCGACGTAGCTCTCGGCCGTCTCGCGGTTCGGCTTTTCGACGAAAGCACCGACCGCACGTCCCTCGCGGCCTTCGATCGCCGCACCCATGCGTATGTAGCCGAAGCCGGTTTCCGGATGTGTCGGCCGGATGCCGAACGTGACGAGCCAGCCGTCGCGCGCCAGCGCGGCGGCGCGCGCGACGTCGGCGACGAACGCATCGATGTCGCGGATGAGATGATCGGCCGGCAGGATCAGCAGCGTCGCGTCCGCGCCGCTGCGATCGGTCGCGCTGAGGGCGGCGAGCAGCACCGCCGGCGCCGTGTTGCGGCCGGCGGGTTCGAGCAGGAACGGCAGCTTGTCGAGATCGGCGGCCGGATGGTTCGCGTATTCATCGCGGGTCAGGAAATAGTAGTCGCGGCCGGTGACCGTCAGGATGTTCCCGTGATCGGCGACGCGCAGCGCGCGATCGAGCGTCTTGTGCAGCAGCGATTCGCCGTCGCCCATGCGC
>CALFNI010000592.1 GCA_937902695.1 uncultured Rhodanobacteraceae bacterium | reverse complement strand
GAAACCGGCGCTCAGCGCCGGAGCGCCGCGTTCAGCGTGTACGTGCCGGTGATGGCCGCTTCGGCGAGCACGTGGCCTTGCATCGCGCTCCGCGCGGCCGCAGCCGTGAACCTGCCGGCGAGGCCGAGCGTCGCCACGTCGAGCGCATAGACGCGGAAGTGATAATGGTGCAGCAGGTCGTCGTTCCACGGCGGGCAGGGGCCGTCGTAGCCGTAGTAGTCGCCGGCCATCGCGGGGTCGCCGGCGAACCAGCCCGTGAAATCGTTGATGCCCTGCTTCGCGCCGGGCGGCCCCGGCGGATTCTTGCGGCCATGCGCGACGACGCCCTCCGCGCAGCTGCCGGCGCCGAGCTCACGGCACTCCGGCGGAATATCGACCATGACCCAATGGCAGAACTCCGCACGCGGCAGCGATGCCGGCACGTGCCGGCCTTCCTTGTTGACGTCGTCGCCGCGCGTCGGCACGTCGGTGTCGACGACGACGATCGCGAACGAACGCGTCCCGTTCGGCACTTCGGACCAGGCAAGATGCGGGTTCTGGTTCGCCGACAGCGCGACCGGCTCGCCGCGCTCGCCGGGCTTGCCGAACGCAAATTCCTCCGGGATCGGCTGCATGGGCTCGATGTCGTCGCTGCGGATACGCATGAGTTCGCTCCGGGTCGCGTCGCGTTACACGTTACACGCGGCGCCTGAATCGTTCTCGACAAGCCTATCGCGATTCGAGCCGTGCGAACGATTCGGCGAGCGCTTCGGCATACCACTGCCAGTGTCCGCGCGGGAATCGCACCGGCAACCCGCCGAGGCCGCGCGACATCGCAGCATGATTTGCACCGGGTTCCAGCGCGTCGATGCCAAGGAACCGCGCAAGCTCGGCACCGTTCGCAACCGGATCGTCGAGCACGGCGTCGGCGTCGACGACGAGCCGCTGCGGCTCGTCGAGCGCATCGGCGTAGTGGATGTGATCGCGCGCGCGCGCGAGCCATGCGGAGAACGCCGGCAGGTCGGCGAGCCCGAACCCGCGCGCCCAGCCGAACGCGAGCCAGTTGACGAGCGCGTCGCGCGGATCGCGCTCGACGATCACGAGCCGCGTGCCGGGATACGCGCGCCGCACGAGCGCGAGCAGGTGCGCATCCCAGCGCGGCAGCCAATCGACGACCGTGCGGCCCGGTCCGATGCCGACGTGGCGCAGCGGCCCGAGGTAGCGCTCGCGGAGCGCGAGGCGATCGGCTTCGGAGAGCTCGCCGGCGTAGTGCGCGAAGCGCGGCTGGTTGAAATCGTCGACGCGCTGCAGCGCGCCGATGCGATCGCGCAGCACGACGAGCCCCGGCTGATCGGCGAGCAGCGCCGCGACGCGCTCGACGCCGCTGCCCGGCGTGCCGAGCAGCAGCACCGGTGCATCGGCCCAGGCTTCGCCGACGGGCTCGGTCAGCGCGAGCTCGAGCTCGGGTCGCGGCGTGTCGAGCGCGGGCATCGACGCCTGCGTGCCGCGCTGCGCCTCCTCGAACGCACGCGCGGCCTCGGCGACGTTGCCGGCGCGGTCGTGGATGCGGCCGAGATAATTCCAGCGCAGCCGCTGCTGGCCTTCGGTCAGCGGCAGCTCCGCGAGCGCATCGATCAAGCGACGCGCGCCGTCGTCGTCGCCGCGGCGCATCGCGGCACGGGCGCGGATCAGCAGCATCTCGGCATCGCGCGGCGTCGCGCGGAGCACGAGCGCGGCGCGCGCGTCGGCCGATTCGAGCTGGCCCATGTGCTCGTCGAGCATCGCGAGGCGCGACGCGGCCTGCATGTCGCCCGGATTCGTCTCGGCGAGCGTGCGCCAGCCCGCGGCCGCGTCGGCAAGGCGGCCGATGAACATCAGGAGATCGGCGCGCGCCGCGAGCACGTCGTGATCGCCGGGGGCGAGCGCGAGATACGCATCGTATGCGGCGATCGCCTCGTCGTTGCGGCCGAGCCGCGACAGCGACCACGCGAGCGCGCGCGCCGGCGCAGACTGCAGCGGATCGATCGCGAGCGCGGCGTTGTATTCGGCAACGGCGTCGTCGAAGCGTTCCTCGGCGCGCGCGACGTCGCCGAGGCCGACGTGCGCCGCGGCTTCGAGCTCGGGTACAGAGAGCAGCGTCCGATAGTGCGATTCCGCTTCGCGAAAGCGCTTGGCTTTCAACGTCAGCGAGGCGAGCCCCTGCCGCGCCGCGGTCAGGTCGGGCTTGACGCGAAGCGCATTCTCGAACGCCTTCTCGGCGAACGTCTCGGTGCCGCGCCTGGCGAACGCGCGACCGAGCGCGAGCTGGATCATCGGATCGTTCGGCGCAAGGTCGGCCGCGCGGCCGAGATGGCGCAGCGCTCCTTCCAGATCCTCGCGCTCGAGCAGCAGCGATCCGAGGCCCGACAGCGCCTGCGCATCCTCGCCGGCGCGCAGCGCGACGCGGAAGTGCTGCTCGGCCGCGGCGCGATCGCCTCCGATCAGCGCGATCTGGCCGAGACCGGCATGCGCGGTGCCGACGTTGGGATCGAGCGCGAGTGCTTTCTCGTAGTGCGCGCGGGCCGCGTCGAGATCGCCCGACTGGAATCGCACGGTGCCGAGCGCGAGCTCGATGCCGGCCTTCTCGGGCGCGAGCGCATGCGCGCGCGCGAGCAACGTTTCGGCTTCCTCGCTCGCGCCGCGCTGATGGCGCAGGAGCCCGAGCAGATGCAGCGCGTCGACGTCGTTCGGCTCGGCTTGGAGGTGCTCGCGGTAGCCCTGCTCGGCTTCTTCAAGACGGCCGAGGCGATGGAGTTCGATCGAATCTTTCAGCATGTGCGAAAACGGGTCCGGGGAGGCGGCCGCATGCGCGGCGATGTCGCCGGATCGGCTCGAAGTCACGGGATTCCGGCGTCACCGGCGCGGCGGCGAGCGCGGATTATGCCCGATGCGGCCGTGATAGGCGTCCGCCCCTCCGCGCGGCGCCCACGCGGCCGGCCCTGACACTGCGCGAGTGGTCCCGCGCGCTTACCGTGCCGGCAGATCGAACCCGCGCGCTACGCCGCCTCGGAGGTTTCGACCCGCGCAGCCGGCTTCGCATGGGCGAGCATCCGCTCGGCGATGTAGTCCTCGGTGAAGCTCGTCAGCGAGAAATCGCTGATGAACGCGCAATGCCCGCCGTGCGCGGCGATGTCGAGCTCGACATTCGGCGGCAGCTTCAGCTTGCGGAAATCCTCGATCGGAATGACGGGATCGTCGGCCGACGTCAGGATCGTCGCCGGGATGCGCAGCGCGCTGAGCGCGTCGCCCTCGATCGAGTATCCGCTGAGATAGTTTTCGAGTGAGCCGAAGCTCGTATGGCGCAGGACGAGCGAGCGCGTGAGGCCGCGCAGGTCGTCGTCGAGCTCCTCGCGCGAGAACAGCTCGGTCTCGGGGAACAGCGCCTGCTTTTCGCGCAACGAGCGCGTCCACTTGTGCAGGAAGTAGCGCTGGTAGAAGCGCGGGCCGTTCTCGAGGCCGAAAAGCCCGCTCTCCGGACTGATGACGGGACAGACAGCGAGCGCATACGCGAGCGGGATGCCCGCCGCCGGCGCGCGCAAGGCGACGCGCAGCGCAAAATTTCCGCCGAGCGAGAAGCCGGCGATCGAAAGCACGCGCGCGGGGAAGCGCGAAGCGACCTCGCGCACCGCGTTGACGACTTCGTCGATGCGGCACGAATGGAAGATCTCGCGATTGAGATGGTGCGTCCTGCCGTGATCGCGAAAGTTGAGGCGGAACACGTCGAAGCCTTCGCGCAGCAGGCGCGCGCCGGTGCCGAGCACGTAATTCGAGCGCGCGCTGCCTTCCCATCCGTGCAGCAGCACGACGAGGCCGCGTGCTTCGGGGAGCGCGCGCTGGGCCGTGTGGAAGCCTTGCAGGCGGATGCCCTCGCCGCAGTCGAGGATGTGCTCTTCGGCACGCGACTCGATCTCGGCGCCGCGACGCAGCGAGAGGAGGCGCCGCATGCCGCTCGAGGCCAGCACCGATTGCACGTGCGGATTGCGCAGGAGCCGCGGCGGATTGAAGTCGGCGCCGTTCATCGCGTCCGCTCAGTCGCCGTAACCGAGCGCGCGCACGATGCGCTCGCGGCTTTGTTCGGCCATGCGGCGGCGCGCGTCGGGCGTCGCGGCGACCGGCTCGAGAAAATGGATATCGGCGTCGATCGACGGAGTGCCGAGA
>CALFNI010000591.1 GCA_937902695.1 uncultured Rhodanobacteraceae bacterium | reverse complement strand
GTGTTGGTGACGCCGCGGATGTGGCCCGAGACCACCGACACGGCGCCGAACTCGCCCATCGCGCGCGCGTTGCAGAGGATCACGCCGTAGACGAGGCCCCATTTGATCTTCGGCAGCACGACGCG
This sequence comes from uncultured Rhodanobacteraceae bacterium, assembly GCA_937902695.1. Lineage (GTDB taxonomy): Bacteria > Pseudomonadota > Gammaproteobacteria > Xanthomonadales > Rhodanobacteraceae > Dokdonella_A. Next base: position 4,051 of record CALFNI010000591.1, on the reverse strand, counting down.
CCAGAACATCGGCCAGCCGCCGGCGCCGAGCGTCAGCGCAGCCTGTTCCTCCTCGCTGCCTTGCGCCTGCATCAGCGGAATCAGCTCGCGCGCGACGAACGGGAACGTGACGAACGTCGTCGCGAGCACGATGCCGGGCACGGCGTAGATGATCTTGATGTCGTGCGCGGCGAGCCAGGGCCCGAGCCAGCCGTTCGCGCCGAACAGCAGCACGTAGATAAGGCCCGCGATGACCGGCGACACCGCAAACGGCAGGTCGATCAGGCTGACCAGCAGGTTCCTGCCGCGGAACGCGAAGCGCGTGATCAGCCACGCGGCGGCGACACCGAAGATCGTGTTCGCCGGCACCGAAATCGCGGCGACGATCAGCGTGAGCCGAATGGCGGCGCGCGCGTCGGCATCGGTGAGACTGCTCACGAAGAACGCAAAGCCCTTCTCGACCGCGTACGCGAACACCGCGAGCAGCGGCAGCACGAGGAACACGGCGACGAACGCGAGCGCGATCGCGAGCAGCACGAAACGAAGCCACGGCGGATCGCGCAGTGCGGTCGAGCGTTTGCGCTCGGTCATCGGCGTGCCTCCGCGGACCGGCGCCGCACGGTCCAGAGCTGCAGCACGTTGATCAGGAACAGGGCGACGAACGACGCCAGCAGCAGCACCACGGCGATTGCAGTGGCGCCGGCGTAATCGTAAGCGTCCAGCTTCGCGACGATCAGGAGCGGCGCGATCTCCGACATCATCGGCAGGTTGCCGGCGATGAAGATCACCGAGCCGTATTCGCCGACCGCACGCGCGAACGCGAGCGCGAACCCCGTGAGGATCGCGGGCCAGAGCATCGGCAGGATCACCTTGACGAGCGTCGTCAGCCTGCCCGCGCCGAGCGTCGCCGCGGCTTCCTCGATGTCGGGCTCGAGCTGCTCCAGCACCGGCTGCACGCTGCGCACGAGGAACGGCAGGCTGACGAACGTCAGCGCCACCGTGATGCCGGTCGGCGTGTACGCGACCTTCCAGCCGGCCGCTTCGATCCAGCGGCCGAGCCAGCCGTTCGATGCGTAGAGCGCGGTCAGCGTGATGCCGGCGACCGCCGTCGGCAGCGCGAACGGCAGATCGACAAGCGCATCGATCAGCTTGCGCCCCGGAAAGCGGTAGCGCACGAGCACCCATGCGAGCAGCGGGCCGAGCACGAGGTTGATGAGTCCCGCGATCGCCGCGCAGCCGAACGTGACGCGATACGCCGAGAGCGCGCGCGGCGAGGTGACCGCGGTCCAGAACGCGAGCGGACCGATCGTCGCCGATTTCAGCGCGAGCGCCGCGAGCGGAATCAGCACGATCAGCCCGAGATAGGCGAGCGAAATGCCGAGCGTAAGCCCGAAGCCCGGAAGCGCGTGCCGGCGCCTGCGAAGGCTCATCGTCCCGGCGTGTAGATCTGGTCGAAGGTGCCGCCGTCGGCGAAGTGCGCCGCCTGCGCCTTCTGCCAGCCGCCGAACGCGTCGTCGACGCTGAACATCGAAAGCTGCGGGAACCTGCTCGCGTACTTCGCGGCGACGCCGGCGTCGCGCGGGCGATAGCCATGCTTCGCGGCGATTTCCTGGCCTTCTGGCGAGTAGAGGTATTTGAGATACGCCTCGGCGACCTTGCGCGTGCCGCGCTTGTCGACGACCTTGTCGACGACGCTGACCGGCGGCTCGGCGAGGATGCTGACCGATGGCGCGACGATCTCGACGCCCTTGCCGCCGGATTCGCCGAGCGCGAGCAGCGCCTCGTTTTCCCACGCCAGCAGGACGTCGCCCTGGCCCCGCTCGACGAACGTGGTCGTCGCGCCGCGCGCGCCGGTATCGAGCACGAGCACGTTCCTGTAGACCTTCGCCACGAAGTCCTTGGCGCCGGCGTCGCCGCCGTATTTCCTCGCCGCATAGCCCCACGCGGCGAGGTAGTTCCAGCGCGCGCCGCCGCTCGTCTTCGGATTCGGCGTGATGACGCCGATGCCGGGCCTGGCGAGATCGTCCCAGTCCTTGATCGCTTTCGGGTTGCCCTTGCGGACCAGGAACACGATCGTCGACGTGTACGGCGCGCTGTTCTGCGGAAGGCGCTTCTGCCAGTCCTTCGGCACGAGGCCGCCATGCTCGGCGAGCGCGTCGATGTCGTAAGCGAGCGCGAGCGTGACGACATCGGCCTCGAGGCCGTCGATGACGCTCCGGCTCTGCTTGCCCGATCCGCCGTGCGACTGATTGATCTTCAGCGTCTCGCCGGTGTCCTGCTTCCACTTCGCGGCGAACGCGGCATTGAAATCGCGATAGAGCTCGCGCGTCGGATCGTAGGACACGTTGAGGAGCGTCGTATCGGCGAGTGCCGTCGTCGCCAGAGCGGAGAGTGCGAGCAGCAACGACGCGGTGAACACGCTGCGCATGACGAATCCCGGGGTTGATGGACGCGGGATCGAGTCTGGCAGCGCAAAGGTTAGATCGGTGTTAGCAGATAGCCGTCCAAACGATGACGGCGGCCCATCGGCCGCCGCCAACCTATTCCATGCTACGGCTCAGCGCGCTGGCGGATCGGGCACATACCCGTTCGGGAACGGTTGCGGATCCCGCCGCGCGATCGGCCGCTCGATGATGCCCTGCGCGACGAGGTTCCTGTAGCTGTCGTAGTAGATCGCGACCTGTTCGGCCGGCCAGCTCGTCGCGCGCTCGAATGTCGTCGTGTCGATGTGCGAGTACTCGCGCGCGCCATGCCCGGTGCCGAGGCGCTCGTCCTTGGCGATCGCGCCGGCGACGCGCTTCTCGGCCTGCGCTTCGCGCGGCATCGGCTGCGCGACGGATTTCGCCGCGTCCGCGGCAGGCGCCGGCGCCTGCGCGCGGCCCGCGATGCCCTCGGACGCCGGCATCGCCGGCGGCGGCGCTTCGTTGCGCGACAGTTCGGCGTCGCGCTCGCGCCAGTCGGGGCGCTCCGCGAACACGGCGACGCCGATCACGCCGACGTTCGCGGGCCGGCCGGTGCGCGATGCGTAGCTGTCCGGCAGCGACGTGAAATTGAACTGCGCGATCTCGTTGTCGCTCTTGCGCCAGCCGGCGATCTCGGCCGATTCCCACGGGCTCAGCACGTAGCCGGACTGATTCGGGCTCGCCGTCTGCCCGGTGATCGCGTTGACGCCGTCGACGCTGAGCACGGTCAACACGCGCGCGCCGGTGCGGTTCGTCATCCGCACCGAGTAGCGATGGCCGGGCATGCCGGCGACGTAGACCTTGCCGTGCTGCGCATAGGTGCGCAGCGTCTGGCCGGTGTCGCGGTCTACGACGGCGATGTCGACGAGGCTGCCGGCGTGCGTCGCCGGCGCGGCGGCGCAGGCGGTCAGGGCGATGAGGGCGGTGCAAAGCAGGGCGCGCATGGATCGGTACTCCTCCGGTTGGTGTCTGTCCAACGCGGCGGGGCCGGCGCCGGGGTTAAGCCCGGGCGCGCCGATCCCGTAGACTTGGCGTTCGCGCCCCGAAGATTTCCCGAAAATGAGCCAGAAGCGCCGGATCCTGACCGGCATCACCACCACCGGCACGCCGCACCTCGGCAACTACGTCGGCGCGATCCGCCCGGCGATCGCGGCGAGCCGGCGAGCCGATGTCGAATCGTTCTATTTCCTCGCCGACTACCACGCGCTGGTCAAATGCGACGATCCGGCGCGCGTGCGGCAGTCGACGCTCGAGATCGCGGCGACATGGCTCGCCTGCGGGCTCGATCCGCACACGGTGTTCTTCTATCGGCAGTCCGATATTCCGGAGATTCCGGAGCTGACCTGGCTCCTGACCTGCGTCACCGCGAAGGGCCTGCTCAATCGCGCGCACGCGTACAAGGCCGCGGTCGACCAGAACCGCGCCGCGAACGAGGACGACGACGCCGCGATCACGGCCGGGCTCTACATGTACCCCGTGCTGATGGCGGCCGACATCCTGATGTTCAACGCGAACGAGGTGCCGGTCGGGCGCGACCAGGTGCAGCACATCGAGATCGCGCGCGACATCGCGCAGCGCTTCAACCATATCTACGGCCACGATTACTTCGC
>CALFNI010000590.1 GCA_937902695.1 uncultured Rhodanobacteraceae bacterium | reverse complement strand
GTTCCCCGCCTTGAAGATATTCAGCGAGCCGAGTTGCGAGGATCGTTGCGATGCAGCGCATCGAGCGCGAAGCCGACGCGACGCGCCACATCGAGGTTCGGCGGCTGCGCGTTTGCGATCGACTGCAGCGCAGCGGCGCTCGCGGGCCGGAAACCTGCGGCACTGCGAAGCGCGGCGCCGGTGCGCGTGGCGACGGCCGAAAGATCGGCGACCGCGCCTGACTGCGAGATGCTGGCGACCGCGTTGCCCGTCGCGGCATCCTGCAGGGCAAGATCGATGCGCAGCGTCGGCGCATCGGCCGCGCCACTGACGAGGTAGCTGCCGCTCAGCACGTAGTCGGCGCCGACGCGCTTCTTCAGCGTCGCGAGGCTCTGTGACGCGTAACCGCCCGCGAGCGGAACCGAAAGGCCGGCGCGCGCCGGCCGCACGATCTCGTCGGGCAGCACGAACACGTGATCGCCGAGCGCCATCTCGGCACCGAGCATCTCGACCAGTGCGGGGCCGAGCCATGCGTCCTTCGCGTTCTGCGAGAGGTTGTTGAAATCGACGATCGCGACGGCGGTGCCGGCGCGAGGCGGCATCGCCGCGTCCTCGCGGCGCGTGAAACGCCATGCGAGTGCGATGAACGCGATCAACGCCGCGACCGCGAGCGCAGCCCGGTATGCGCGGCGACGACCGAGCGCGTGCGGTGCCGCGCCATGCTCGACCGCTTCCGCACGCACCGGCGCGGCATCTGTCGCCGGAGCCGAAGCCGGCGCCGCGGCGACATGGACCGGCATGTCGATGCGCGCGCCTGCTTCCACCGGCGCGATGAACCGGTAGCCGAGCTTGGGCACCGTCTCGATGCAGCGCGCGTCGTGCTCGCTGTCGCCGAGCGCCTTGCGGATCAGCCAGATGTGCTTGGTCAGGTTCGACTCGTGGACGAATCCCCGCGGCCAGAGCGCGGCCATCAGCTCGTCCTTGCTGACGACGCGGCCGGCATGCTCGACGAGCAACACGAGCGTATCGAAGACTTTCGGCGTCAGCGTCACGGGATGACCGTGCGCGATCAGGCGCCGCTCGGCGGGATCGAGCTCGCACCCGGCAAACCGGTAGATCGGCATTTCCGTCGCCGACACGCGCGCGCCCCACGGCAGGAACGATCGGCAGGAATTCTGCCAGAAAAAACCCATGCGATCGGAGACGACGACGTCGGGCGGCAACGCGATCGTGCGTCCGCCGGACCGCAGGCCGGGGAGGACCGAAGATGAACGCGATCGCGGGAATCGGCCGGGGCCGGGCGAGCCCGGAACGCGGCTTCTATCTCGGCGCGACGTCGTCTTCCTCGCGCTGGTCGTGTGGGTCTTTGCGCGGACCTACTTCTTCAAGCTGTGGTTCGGCACGCCGGTGCTGCTGCACGTGCACGGTGCGGCCATGAGCGGTTGGGTCGTGCTGCTGGCGATCCAGTCAGGGCTCGTCGCCGCGCGTCGCGTGCAGTGGCACCGGCGCCTCGGCGTGCTCGCGGCGTGCTGGGCGGTGCTGGTCGTCGTCACGGGCTCCGTGACGACGGTGCACGCGGCCGCCGCACCGACGTGCACAAGCGGCTGATGCTGATGACGATCGCCTGCATGCTGCCGTCCGTGCTGTCGCGCCTGCCGGTGTCGTTCATGAGCAACGGCGTGATCCTGCTCGGACTCGATGCGTTCGTCGTCGCCTGCATCGCGATCGACGCGGCGCGCAAGCGGCGCATCCATCCGACGCTCGCCTGGGCCGGCGGCGCGTTCGTCGTGGCCTTCCAGCTCGCGTTCTTCGCGTTCCAGGCGCACGCGTTCATCGCGTTCGGCACCGCGCGCGTGCGCTGAGGAGACGGCCTTGAACGCAGGGACACGACCCGCCGCCGTTGCTTTCATGCTCGCGTCAGCCGCATCGATGCCCATCGCGCATGCCGGCGGCGCCGAGCGCGTGCCCGCAGCGATGCGTTCGACCGAGATCGACTGGCAAACGAGTCCGCTCGACCTCGATCTTCGCGGAATGAACGGCGAGCGCTATCTCTTCCACTGCGCGCCGGGCAAGCCGCTGCCGAGCCGCGTCATCGGCTCGGGGCCCTATACCGATGATTCGTCGATCTGCAGCGCCGCCGTCCACGCCGGCGCGATCGGCGCGAAGGACGGCGGCGACGTCACGATCGAGATCCGTCCCGGCGAAGCGCAATACGTCGCATCCGATCGCAACTACATCCGCTCAAGCGCGTACGCCCACGCGTGGAGCGGCAGCTTCGTCGTGCTGAGAAAGGACACGGCGCACACACCCTGAGCACAAGGAGTATTGCATGCGGTATTTCGCCATCGCGACATTGGCCTCGCTCGTCGTTGCCCGCGGCGTGGCCGCGCAAAGCGTCGACGCCTATGCGCCGGCGCCGCTCGGACCGCCGGCGTCGCTGGCCATCCAGGCCGACGGCAAGGTGCTCATCACCGGAAACTTCAGCCAGGTCGGCACCGACACCCGCCACGGCGTCGCACGACTCGATGTCGACGGCTCGGTCGACGAGACGTTCGGCGATCCCTACGTGAACGGCAACGTCATCGCGGTCGCCGTGGCGCCGGACGGAAAGCTCCTCATCGGCGGCGCCTTTACCGAGGTGGGCGGCCAGCCGCGCCACTCGATGGCGCGGCTCAACGCCGACGGCTCGCTCGACGCGAGCTTCGCCGATCCCGGCTTCAACGAGTCGGTCTGGGTCATCGCGTTGCAGCCGGACGGCCGCATCTTCGCCGGCGGCTCGTTTACCGCGATCGGCGCGCATGCGCAGAACTATCTCGCGCGGCTCGACGCGAACGGCGCCTTCGACGCGAGCTTCGCCGATCCCGAACTCTGCTGCGACCCGCTCGTCGACGCCGTCGCGCTCCAGGCCAATGGCGATGTCCTCGTCGGTGGCGCCTTCTCGCAGGCCGGCGGCCAGAACGACCGCTTCTACTTCGCGCGCTTCTCCGCGAACGGAACGTTCGACCCGTCGTTTCCCGCCGCGCCGATCGAACCGCAGCCGGGAGCGCTGACGGTGGCGCCGGACGGCTCGATCTATCTCAGCAACAATGGCACCGGCCTCATGATGAAGCTCGACGCGAACGGCACGCCCGTCGGCGGCTTCGGCAGCGCGGCGACCGACGGCGAGATCTACTCGTTCGCGTTGCAGCCGAACGGCAAGATCCTGATCGGCGGCACCTTTGCCAACGTCGGCGGCGTCCCGCACCACGCCCTCGCGCGGCTCGACGCCGACGGCTCGCTCGATGCGTCGTTCGCCGACGTGCATCTCTCGTTCGATGCAACGAACCCTGCCGGGTTCGTCTACGGCATCGCGGCGCAGGCCGACGGCAAGGTCGTCGCGGTCGGCAACTTCACGCTGGCGGATTCGGTGCCGCGCCAGTACGTCGCGCGCGTCGCGACCGGCGACTACGCGAAGAGCGCGCTCGTCGTGCAGCCGGACGGCGCGAGCGTCGGCGTCACGTGGTACCGCCTCGGCGACGGCCCCGAGCTCGGCGCCGCGCCGACGCTGCTGCACTCGACCGACGGCGTCGCCTTCGCGGCGGTGGGACCGATGACGCGCGTCGCGAACGGCTGGCGCGCGAGCGCGCCGTTCGACGTGCGCGGCGCACGCTTCTATCTCGAGGTCGCGGGCATGACCGGCAGCGGCGCCGAGGATGGCTCGCCGGGACAGGTCGCGAGCGCGATCTATTCGAGCGACACGATCTTCGCCGACGGTTTCGAGTGACCCGCGCGCCGATGCGGCAATGCTTCGATCAGCCGGCGGCGAGCTCCGTCGGCACCAGCGAAAGCTCGAGCCGGCGATCGCGGCGCAGCACGCTGATCGCGGCTTCGCTGCCGATGCGGTCGGCACCGAGGATCCGGTGCAGCGCGTCGATGCCGTCGACGTCGTGCTCGCCGAAGCGGATCAGGATGTCGCCCGCCTGCACGCCGGCCTGGTCGGCGGGACTTCCCTTCGCGATCTCCATGACGCGCACGGCCGATTCGATCGAAAGCTCGAAATAGCGCACATACCGGCGCGGCAGGCGCAGGTTCTGGCCGCTGATGCCGAGCGATGCGCGGCGCACGCGGCCGTGGCGCATGAGCTCGGGCACGACCTGCCGCGCGATGTCGATCGACACCGAGAAGCAGATGCCCTGCGCCGCCGCGATGATCGCCGTGTTGACGCCGGCGACGCGGCCCGCCGAATCGAGCAGCGGGCCGCCGGAGTTGCCGGGATTGATCGCGGCATCGGTCTGCACGACGTCTTCGATCAGCCGTCCCGTCGTCGCGCGCAGGCTTCGGCCGAGCGCGCTGACGACGCCCGCCGTGACCGTGCATTCGTCGCCGAACGGATTTCCGATCGCGACGACGAGCTGGCCGACGCGGATGCCCCGCGACGAGCCGAGCTCGAGCACGGGCAGCGGTTGCGACGCGGCGACGCGGAGCAGCGCGATATCGGTGTGCGGATCGACGCCGAGGACGTCGGCATCGAGCCGGAGGCCCGACGTGGTCAACACTTCGATGCCGCGCCCACCGGCGACGACGTGCGCGTTGGTGAGCACGAGGCCATCGGGCGTGAACACGAAGCCGGAGCCGCCGCCGCCCGGCACGGCGCGACCGCGCTCGTCGGTGCGCTCGGCGATCGCGATCGCGACGACGCCGGGCGCGGCGCGCTCGGCAACGCCGGTGACCACGCGCGAATACGCATCGAGTGCGGCCGTTTCGTCCGGCGCTGCGGCGTCGGCCGCGGGCTGCGGCTCGCGGCCGCTGTCGGGGTTCCAGATCGGTTGCAGATCGAGCATCTCCGGCATATGGGGACGCCGTTCAGCCTCGCAAGCCATGCGCGCTGGGTGTTGCGCGCGATTGACCGTTCGCCCTGCGTATGCTCGGATTCGGACTTCACCCGCTTCGGCGACGAAGCGGCAGGCAATTTCCCCGGTTGTGGCGGACGGCGGCCCGGCATTGCGTATCCCAAGAGCGGGTCGCGATTTGCACGACCGGAGAAAGGACGGACATCACGCAATGGGCACGACCCGCAACCGCCGCCGCGCAGGCTCGGTGCTGCGTCCGCTTGCGGCCGCGCTCGCGCTTGCGGCCGTCCCGCTGCGCGCGGCGACCACGCTGCGGCCGGGCGACCTGCAGGGCCAGGGCAACGCCGTGCGCGAGGACGGCACGCCGCTCCGGACGGCACTGCGCGCGTGGCATCTCGATGCGCTCCGCAATGCGGACGCGCAGGCCGCACCGGCCGGGACGGTCCGCGCC
>CALFNI010000589.1 GCA_937902695.1 uncultured Rhodanobacteraceae bacterium | reverse complement strand
ACGCGCCTGGGTGCCTTCCAGGCGCTGGCGCGCACCGGTGATCGTGAAGCCCTGATCGTAAAGCAACGAGCGGATCTGCCGGATCATCAGCACGTCGTGGCGCTGATAGTAACGGCGGTTGCCGCGCCGCTTCACGGGCTTGAGGTTCGGGAACTCCTGCTCCCAGTAGCGCAGCACGTGCGGCTTGACGCCGCAGAGCTCGCTGACTTCCCCAATCGTGAAATAGCGCTTGGCCGGTATGACCGGCAGTTCGCTATTACCGCCCTGATCCAGCATAGGCCTCGACCCGGACCTTCAGCTTCTGCCCCGGACGGAACGTCACGACCCGCCGCGCGGAGATCGGAATCTCCTCGCCGGTCTTCGGATTACGCCCGGGACGCTGATTCTTGAAACGCAGATCGAAGTTTCCGAACCCGGATAGCTTGACCTGCTCCCCTTTCTCAAGCGCATCGCGTACGACTTCGAAGAACGCGTCGACGAACTCTTTGGCTTCGCGCTTGTTAAGACCGACGTCCAGAAACAGACGCTCGGCCATCTCCGCCTTCGTCAGCGCCATCCTACCCTCGCAGCTTTGCTTTGCAACCGGCTTCCAGGGCGGCGACTGCGAGAGCCCTGCAGCGGTCCGCGTCCTGATCCGTAAGCGTGCGGTAACGATCCTGTAAAATCAAGCCTATAGCGAGACTTTTGATCATCGTTCCTAGATTGGGACCAGCGTAGCGGTCGAACAGGACGATGTCCGCGAGGTTTTCGCCGACCGCGTCACGAATCAGCGCGTCGACCCGCGCGTAAGGCACCGCTTCAGGCAACTCGAACGAGATGTCGCGGCGCAGCGAAGGGAACTTCGAAACCGCCACCGCGCTCGGGACCTGGCGCGGCGCGATCGCGTCGAAATCGAGCTCGAAGACGTAGACGTCGGCGCCCGTATCGAGCGCCGCGACGAGCTCCGGATGCAGCGCGCCGACGTGGCCGACACGCCGATCGCCGCGAAAGACCGCGGCGGACTGGCCGGGGTGCAGCCACGGGGCGTCGGCCGGCGCCCATCGGAATGCACGGGCCGATTGCGTCAGCGCGAGCATCGATTCGACGTCGCCCTTGATGTCGTAGAAATCGACCGGGCGGCGCGGCGTCTCGCCCCACTGCTCGGCGAAGACGGTGCCGATCGCAACGCCGGCGATCCGGGTGGTCTCGATCGGCGCGTCCTTGCCGGCCGCAAACACGTTGCCGAGCTCGAACAGGCGCACGCGCTCCTGCTGGCGGCGGCGGTTCGCCACGAGCGCCGAGACGAGACCCGGCAGGAGCGACGTGCGCATCACGCCGAGCTCGGCCGAGAGCGGATTGGCGAGCGGCACGGCGCCTTCGTCGAGCGCCCACTGCTTCAGCGTCGCCGCGTCGAGAAATGCGAAACAGACGGCTTCGGCGTAGTCGCGCGCGGCGAGCTGCGCGCGAAACGCGGCGGCACCGAGCCTCGCTTCGGGCATCGGCGCCACGCGCAGCTCGCCGCGCGGCGCGCGCGTCGGCACGCGCTCGTAGCCGTGCACGCGGACGACTTCCTCGATCAGGTCTTCCTCGATCCCGATGTCGAAGCGCCAGCTGGGCGGCACGGCGCGCCAGCCGTCGGCGGTGCGCTCGATCTTCATGCCGAGCGCCGAGAGGATGCGCTCGACTTCGGCATCCGCGATGTCGAGATCGAGCACGCGACGAAGCCGATCGCGGCGTTGATCGGGCCGAGTCTCACGAACAGGGCGAAGTAGGGGACAGCGATCATTCCGACCACTCCGTCGCGAGGGTTGAGCAGCATCAGCCGGTGCGACCAGACGCCCTGCAGCAGGCCCTGCTGCCAGCGCCGACGCTGCTTGGCGAGCGTGCCCAGCTGCTCGGGCACCTCGGTCCAGCAGACCGGGTCGGGGACGAACTCGATGCGGTAGGTCTCCTCGCGCTCGCGGAAGTAGCGGTGCAGGCGCAGGACCAGCTCCATGTCCTCGCCGAGCTGCCGCTGCGACCAGCCGCCGACCGCC
>CALFNI010000588.1 GCA_937902695.1 uncultured Rhodanobacteraceae bacterium | reverse complement strand
GAACGGCGTGAAGATGATCTCGATCGCGAGCTCCATCTTGCCGCCCGGCACGACGATCGTGTTCGCGCGCGACATGAACGAGTCGTGCAGCATCGACATGAGATAGCGGAAGTCGATGCCCTTCGGGTCGCGGAAGCGGATCACGACGAAACTCTCGTCCGCGCTCGGGATCGCGCGCGCGATGAACGGGTTCGAGGTGTCGACGGTCGGCACGCGTTGCAGGTTCACGTGCGTGCGCGAGAACTGCGGGCAGATGTAATGCACGTAGTCATGCATGCGGCGCAGCACGGTGTCCATGACCGCTTCGGTCGAGTAGCCGCGGAACGAGCGGTCCCGATGCAGCTTCTGGATCCATTCTAGGTTGATGACCGGCACGACGCCGATCAGGAGATCCGGATGCTTGGCGACGTCGATCTTGTCGTGCACGACCGCGCCGTGCAGTCCTTCGTAATAGAGAAGGTCGGACGGCGGCACGTCTTCCCAGGCGGTGAACGTGCCGGGCTCCTGCTTGTACGGCTCGGCCTCGGCCGCGTCGTGCAGATACTTGCGGCGCTTGCCGCGCCCGGTCGCCGCGTAGTCGGCGAAGAGCTTTTCGAGATCCTCGAAGAGGTTCGCTTCGTGGCCGAAATGGCTGAAGTGCGAGCTCGGCTGCGCATCGGCCTTGGCGACGGCCTCGCGCATCGCCTTGCGGTCGTAGCGATGGAAGCTGTCGCCCTCGATGATCGCGGCGTTGACGTGCTCGCGGCGGAACATGTTCGAGAACGTGCGCGTGACCGAGGTCGTGCCGGCGCCCGAGGAGCCGGTGATCGCGATGATCGGATGGAGTTCGGACATGGGAGGCTCCCGTCAGGTCACGCCGGTGTCGTGAAAAGGCCGCGCGTCGCGAACAGCGGCTGTTCGCTGTCGCGCCGGTCGCCTTCGATGTGGTAGCGCTCGATGCGCTCGACTTCCGAGCGCGAGCCGAACACGAAGCCGATCTTCTGGTGCACCGATTCGGGCTTGACGTCGAGCATCCGCTTGTAGCCGGTGCTGGCGCGTCCGCCGGCCTGCTCCATCAGCATCGCGATCGGATTGCATTCGTACATAAGGCGGAGCCGTCCGTTGACGCCGGGCTTCTTCGTGTCGCGCGGATACATGAAGACGCCGCCGCGCATCAGGATCCGGTGCGCCTCGGCGACGAGCGAGGCGATCCAGCGCATGTTGAAATCCTTGCCGCGATCGCCGCTGGAGCCCTTGAGGCACTCGTCGACGTAACGCTGCACCGGGTATTCCCAGAACCGGTGGTTCGACGCGTTGATCGCGAACTCCTCGGTGTCGTCGGGCACGCGGATGTCGCGGTGCGAGAGGATGAACTCGCCGAGCAGCGGATCGAGCGTGAACGCGTGCACGCCATTGCCGGTCGTGAGGACCAGCATCGTCGATGGGCCATAGATCGCATAACCGGCGGCGACCTGCTCCGCGCCGCACTGGAGGAAATCGCCGGGCTCGGGATCGGCGTTCGGATGCGGCGCACGCAGGATCGAGAAGATCGAGCCGACCGCGACGTTGACGTCGATGTTCGAGGAGCCGTCGAGCGGATCGAACAGCAGCAGATACTTGCCGCGCTCATACTTCGCGGGGAGCAGATACGGCTCGTCGATCTCTTCCGAGACCATGCCGGCAACGTAGCCGCGGTTTTCATTGAGCTTCAGGAAGATCTCGTTCGCGATCACGTCGAGCTTCTTCTGCCGCTCGCCGTGCACGTTGCTCGCATCGGCATTGCCGAGGAGATCGGCGAGGCTCCCGTGTGCGACCGCGCGCGAGATCGCCTTGCACGCGGTCGCGACCGAGTGCAGCACGCCGTTGAGATCGCCGCGCGCTTCGGGATGGCTCCGGCGCGCTTCGATCAGGAACTCGGTGAATGTGGTCTTGTCGGTCAGAAGCATGCGGCCCTCCCCAGAGGCTCATGTGCAATCGCCAGGCGATGCCACGCGCGAAGGCGCGCGACATCGACGAATGGCGCGCCGGGCGTGCCCTTGGCCAGCGGCTTCTCCGGATCGCCGAGATGTTCGAGCGTGACGAACGCCGGCGGCAGCGGCTCGGCGAGCGAGTACCACGTCGGCGTCGCGACGACGGCGAGCCCGGCGGCGCCGGCGCTGCGGATGCCGTTCGCGGAATCCTCGAAGGCGAGGCATTCGCTGGCGTCGAGGCCGAGCTGGCGCAGCGTTTCGAGGTAGACGTCGGGCTCGGGCTTGAGGCGCTTGACCTCGCTGCCCGAGACGATGGCCGCGAAGCGCTCGCGCCAGGTGCGGCCGAAATGCGGTTCGAGCAGCGCGTCGAGGTTCGCCGCGGTGGTCGTCGTCGCGATCGCGAGCGACAGGTGTTCTTGCGCCGCCTCGTCGAAGAGGCGCGCGATGCCGGGACGGAGCGGCAGCGGCTCTTCGCGGAGCGAGGCGTCGTAGCGGCGCGTCTTCGCAGCGTGCAGCGCGGTCAGCAGCTCCTCGAAGTCGGCGCGCGCGGTCGTGACGCGATCTTCTTGCTCGGCGAACGCGCGCATGCGCTGGCGCCCGCCGGCGACGCGAAGGAGCTCGCGATAGGTGCCGCGATTCCACCACCAGTGCAGGTCGGCGGCCGAGAATGCGGCGTTGAACGCGCGGCGATGGAACTCCTCGGTGTCGGCGAGCGTGCCGTCGACGTCGAAGATCAGCGCGCGAAGCTCGGTGCTCATGCGCGCTCCTTCTTCGGCGGCGTTGCGGCGGGCACGCCGGCGAGCACGCGCGACTCTAGGATGTCCTCGGCCTCGATCGTCTCCAGCGCCGCCTTGTCGACGGCGGTGCCTTCGTCGAGCAGGCGCCGCGCCTGGCGCAGGCGCGCACGATCGAGCGCATTGCGGATCGAGCGCGCGTTCGCGAAATGCGGTTGCGTGCGGCGGTGCTCGATGTAGCTCAGGAACACCTTTTTCGCGCGCGGCGCGAGCGTGTAGTTCCAGTCCTTGAGGATCAGCTCGCCGATCGAAACCAGCTCCCCGTCGGTGTAATCGGGAAAATCGATGTGATGCGCGATGCGCGAGCTCATGCCCGGATTCGAGCGGAAGAACGTTTCCATGCGGTCCTTGTAGCCGGCCAGGATCACGACGAGATCGTCGCGGTTGTTCTCCATGACCTGCAGCAGGATCTCGATCGCTTCCTGCCCGTAGTCGCGCTCGTTCTCGGGCTTGTAGAGGTAATAGGCCTCGTCGATGAAGAGGACGCCGCCCATCGCCTTCTTGAGGACTTCCTTCGTCTTCGGCGCCGTGTGGCCGATGTACTGGCCGACGAGATCGTCGCGCGTGACCGCGACGAGATGGCCGGTACGGCTGTAGCCGAGCCTGTGCAGGAGATCGGCCATGCGCAGTGCGACGGTGGTCTTGCCGGTGCCGGGGTTGCCGGTGAAGCTCATGTGCAGCGACGGCGCGCCGGCCGCGAGCTGCATGTCGCGGCGCACCTTGTCGACGACGAGCAGCGATGCGATCTCGCGGATGCGCTTCTTGACCGGCGCAAGGCCGATCAGCTCGGCATCGAGCTTGTCGAGCACGGCCTGCACGCCGGACTCGTTCCAGATCGCCTTGAGATCGATGGTCGACTCGCTCATCGCAGCAACTCCGTCGGCGTGCGCGTCAGGGAACGCGCGATGTCGGCACGCCGTCAGCTGTAGCGTTCGCCTTCGGGCTTCTGCGCGGCGTAGCTCGTCACCGTGTAGCGGACCTGCCGCCCCGGGCCTTCCTGGCGCGTGAGACCGAAGCCGGGCTCGTTCTCCGGACGATTCACGATGAACGACATCGCCGGGCTTTCGATCCCGCGCGCGGAGTTGAACGCCATCACGCGCACGTAGTGATTCGGGAACGTCTTCCGGCACTCGTCGATCTCCATCAGGATTCCGGCGGGATCCTTGAGGTCGAACATCGGATTGCCGTACATCTCCCAGTACGTGTTGCGCGGGTGCGGATCGTCGGTGTACTCGACGCTGACCGCCCAGCCGTTCTTCAGCGCGTACTTGATCTGCGCGGTGATCTGCGCGTCGGTGAGGTCGGGCAGGAACGAGAACTGGCCCTGCGTGATGCGGTTTCCCGTGTTCGTCATCATGTTCGCGATTCCTCGATAGCCTCGTCGTCCCTGCGAAAGCGGGGACCCGGCACCTTCAGCGCAGGAGGGAGCCGAAGGCGCTGGATTCCCGCGTTCGCGGGAACGATGAAATGGGTAAGCGGTTGCTCGTCATCGCATGCACTCGGGCGCGTGATCACGCGCTCGCTGTCGCCGTCGGCACGAAATCCGCCGTGTCGGTCGATTCGTAGTTGAAGCTGATGTCCTTCCAGGTATCGAGCGCAGCCTTGAGCGGCTTGCACGTCTTCGCCGCCGCCTCGAGAATCTGCGGCCCTTCGCGGAAGTAGTCGCGGCCTTCGTTGCGCGCGAAGATCATCGCCTCGAGCGCCACGCGGTTCGCGGTCGCGCCGGCCTGGATGCCCATCGGATGGCCGATCGTGCCGCCGCCGAACTGGAGGATCACGTCCTCGCCGAGGTAGTGGATCAGCTGGTGCATCTGGCCGGCGTGGATGCCGCCCGATGCAACCGGCATCACCTTGTTGAGCGAGGCCCAGTCCTGCTCGAAGAAGAGGCCGTTTTCGAGGGCCTGCTCGGTACGCCCTTCGCGCAATGTGTCGTAGAAGCCCTTGATCATCAGCGGATCGCCTTCGAGCTTGCCGACGACGGTGCCCGCATGGATGTGGTCGACGCCGGCCATGCGCATCCACTTGCAGATCACGCGGAAGTTCATGCCGTGATTCTTCTGCCGCGAGTACGTCGAATTGCCGGCGCGGTGGAGGTGCAGGATCATGTCGTTCCTGCGCGCCCATTTCGCCATCGACTGGATCGCCGTGTAGCCGATCACGAGGTCGATCATGACGATGCACGAGCCGAGCTCCTTGGCGAACTCCGCGCGCTCGTACATCTCTTCCATCGTGCCGGCGGTCACGTTGAGATAGTGGCCCTTCACCTCGCCGGTCGCGGCCGACGCCTTGTTGACGGCTTCCATGCAGTAGAGGAAGCGATCGCGCCAATGCATGAACGGCTGCGAGTTGATGTTCTCGTCGTCCTTGACGAAATCGAGGCCGCCCTTCAGCGCTTCGTAGACGACGCGCCCGTAGTTGCGGCCCGAGAGGCCGAGCTTCGGCTTCGTCGTCGCGCCGAGCAGCGGACGGCCGAACTTGTCGAGGCGCTCGCGCTCGACGACGATGCCGGTCGCCGGGCCCTGGAAGGTTTTGAGATACGCGACCGGAATGCGCATGTCCTCGAGACGCAGCGCCTTGACGGCCTTGAAGCCGAACACGTTGCCGATGATCGACGCGGTGAGATTCGCGATCGAGCCCGGCTCGAAGAGATCGAGGTCGTACGCGATGTACGCGAAATACTGCTGCTCGGTCTTGGTGCCGGGGCCGGTGTTCGGCACCGGATCGACGCGATACGCCTTGGCGCGATAGAGCTCGCACGCGGTCAGGCGATCGGTCCAGACGACGGTCCAGGTCGCCGTCGATGATTCGCCGGCGACGGCCGCCGCGGCTTCGTCGGCGTCGACGCCGGGCTGCGGCGTGATGCGGAACAGCGCGATCACGTCCGTTTCGATCGGCTCGTAATCCGGTTGCCAATAGCCCATCTTCTTGTACGGGATGACGCCGGACTTGTAGCGCTCGGCGACCTTCTCGTTGGCGCGGATTGGCGTGACGGCTGCGTTCATCGCACGGCTCCTCGATCACTCGACGCAACCGAATGTACCGACGCGAACCCATCAGGTATATTCAAATCCACTGCGACGCTCCATAAGTTTTCCTGATGGATCGGAGGCACCGATGAAGCGCGTCACGCTGCGCCAACTGCGCGTTTTCGAGCAGGTTGCGCGCCTGCGCAGCATCTCGGCCGCGGCCGGCGTCTGCCATTGGACGTTACTCTCCGTCTCGATGAAGGTGAAGGGGCTCGAGCTGCCGGCGCGCGAGGCCGAGCAGCGCGTCGAGCGTGCGCAGCGCGGCGCCGAGCGGGACGAGCTCCTCGCCCAGCTCGAAGAGCTTGCCTCCTGGTACCGCGACCTCGTCGTCGTCGGCGTCGGGGCCGAGCAGACTGCGACGCACGTCGACATGCTCGACGAGCTCCGGGCGGACGCCACCCACGAGCGGCTGGTCGGAGCCGAACGGGCGGCGGAGGCCGTGCGTGAGACGTGGAGGCGCCTCGTGGAGGTCTACATGACGCCGCAGCTCGCTCTCGAGGCCCTCTTCGTCGAGATCCCGCGCGAGCTCCACGACTGACGCCTCGACTGAAGGTGGGCCGCGTGC
>CALFNI010000587.1 GCA_937902695.1 uncultured Rhodanobacteraceae bacterium | reverse complement strand
CCGGGCAGCGCTGTCCGATCCTGATCCTCACCGCGCGATCGAGCTGGCAGGACAAGGTGCTCGGCCTCAAGAACGGCGCCGACGACTACCTCGTCAAGCCGTTCCACGTCGAGGAGCTCCTCGCCCGCCTGAACGCGCTGGTGCGCCGCGCGAGCGGCTGGTCGCGGCCGCTGCTCGAGTGCGGCCCGATCACGCTCGACACGACCGCGCAGACGGTCAGCGTCAACGGCCAGCCGGTCGACCTGACGAGCTACGAGTACAAGGTGCTCGAATACCTGATGCTGCACGCCGGCGAACTTGTCTCGAAGGCCGATCTCACCGAGCACATCTAC
This sequence comes from uncultured Rhodanobacteraceae bacterium, assembly GCA_937902695.1. Lineage (GTDB taxonomy): Bacteria > Pseudomonadota > Gammaproteobacteria > Xanthomonadales > Rhodanobacteraceae > Dokdonella_A. The sequence goes on along the minus strand of CALFNI010000587.1, from coordinate 2,151 downwards.
CAGCAGGATTTCGACCGCGACTCCAACGTGCTCGAAGTCTTCATCGGACGCCTGCGCCGCAAGCTCGATCCGGACAACGCGATCAAGCCGATCGAGACCGTTCGCGGTCGCGGCTACCGGTTCGCGCTCGAGCGCACCAATACCGGCGATGCGCCGGAACCGATGCAACCGACGACGGAAAGCAGTTCGCCCAGCAACACCTGATGGACAATAGCGAGCGTGGCCCGCCCGCTATCCCTGCAAGCGCGATCTCTCGCGGCCGCGAGCTTCGTGCTCGCGGCTTTCCTCGGCCTGGCGTTCTTCGCGCTCGATCGCGCGTTCTACGACGCGGCGGAGAGCTCGCTCCGCGACCGGCTGCAGCAGTACATCTACTCCTACCTCGCCGCTGCAGACGCGACGCGCGGCGGCTCGCTGCTGCCGCCTGAAATCGGGCCGGATCCGCGCTTCGACCGCCCGGTGCAGTCGGGGCTCTATGCCGGGATCCTCGGCGAGAAGATCATCGGCGCGAAGGGCAACCAGTGGCGCTCGCCGTCCGCCGTCGACCGCGACCTGCCGTTCAACGCGCCGCTGCCGCGCGGCGAGGTGCGCTTCAGCGGCCCGATACGGACGGCCCAGGGCGATCTGTTCGTCATGGCGCAGGGCGTCGACTGGAACTCGTCCGGCGGATCGGCGAAGGAGCCCCTCCATCTGACGTTCTACGTCGCCGAGGAAGTCAGCGGGCTTCGCGAGCAGGTCGACGTCTACCGGCGCACGCTCGCCATCTGGCTCGGCGCGACCGGCCTCGTGCTCGTGCTGCTGCTCGTCATCGTGCTCCGCTGGAGCCTCGCGCCGCTGCGCAAGGTGACAGCCGATCTGGCGCGCGTCGAGCGCGGCAGCCAGGATCATCTCGCCAGCACGTACCCGACCGAGCTTTCGGGGCTGACCACGAGCCTCAACGCCTTCATCGACGCCGAGCGCGATCGACTGAAGCGCTATCGCAACACGCTTTCCGATCTCGCGCACAGCCTGAAAACGCCGCTCGCGGTCATGCGCAGCCAGCTCGAGTCGGGCGAGGAGGGCGGGACCCTGCGCTGGACCGTGCTCGAGCAGGTCGGCCGCATGGACGAGATCGTCGCATACCAGCTGTCGCGCGCCGCAACCTCGGGCCACCAGACGTTCGCCGCGCCGTTGCCGATCGAGCCGTACGCGGAGGAAATCGTCAGCAGCCTCGAAAAGGTCTATGCGAACAAGGGCGTGCTCTGCGAGTTCGAGATCGCGCCCGCCGCGCGCTTCCACGGCGATCAGGGCGATCTGCTCGAGCTGCTCGGCAACCTCGTCGAAAACGGCTTCAAGTGGGCGAAGCGGCGCGTGCTGCTCACCGCGAACGTGATTCCCGGCGGCAGCGGCCGGCGCACCGGCATGGAGCTCGCCGTCGAGGACGACGGTCCCGGCATCGACGAGGAGAACGTCGATCATCTGCTGCAGCGCGGCGTGCGCGGCGACGAGCGCGTGCAGGGCCACGGCATCGGGCTTGCGATCGTGCAGGACATCCTGCGCGCGTATCAGGGCGAGCTCAGCGTGAAGCGCTCCGAGGCGCTTGGCGGCGCGCGCTTCGCGATCCGCTTCCGGCCGCGCTGAGTGCCGGTCGAGCGGATCACGCGGCGTCGATCACCGCGGCGATTTCCTCGGCGAGGCGCCTTCTGACCTGCTCGCGGGTATAGCGGCTGGCGACATAGGCGCGCGCGCGCCGTGCCTGGTCGTCGCGCGCGCCGGGCGGCATCGAAACGAGCGCGTCGATCGCGGCATCGAACTCGCCGCGGTCGCGATACGCGCTGCCGCAGCCGCTCGCGACGACGTGCTCGGCGAGCGCGTCGCAATGCCCGTTGACGACGATCGGCGTGCCCTGCGCCATCGCTTCCAGCGCGACGATGCTGAAGCTTTCGTAGCGCGACGGCTGCACGAACGCGAGCGCGCCGGCCATGAGCGCGAGCTTGCGCTCCTCGCTGACGAAACCCAGAAACTCGACGTGCGGCATCTTGCGCAGGCCGAGCGTGTCCTTGCCGGTCAAGACGAGCCGGAGTTTGCTGGCGGGCCTCGCGCCGCGATAGAGCGCGAACCAGGCAAGCAACTGATCGACGCCCTTAAGCGTGTCGATGCGGCCGCAATAAAGCA
>CALFNI010000586.1 GCA_937902695.1 uncultured Rhodanobacteraceae bacterium | reverse complement strand
CGCAGCCTCCCGCGGACACCGCGCAGAAGACGACGCCCGCGGCCCCGGCCGCCGACGCCGCCAAAGCACCGCCTGCAGCGCCGGCGCCGGCCACGGCGCAGGCCCCGAAAGAGGTGCCCGAGGGCGACTGCGGCGATCAGGGCAAGGTTCCGGAGGATCAGCGCGTCGCCAATACCGCGCGCTGGAGCACGGCGAGCGAGCAGAACAGCTTTTCGTTCGACGTCTACCGCGGCGACACGGAAAAGGGCGAGTTCGCGAAGATCACGAAGATGCCGCTGATGGGCGCCGGCACGACCGACGAGACGCACAAGTACGAATACCGCGACGACACGATCGATCCGTGCAAGGACTACTGGTACTACGTCGAGAGCACGTCGACGAAGGGCGAGCGCGAGAAGTTCACGCCGGTGTTCCACGCGCCGGCCAAGCGCCGCCCGCGCGGCAGCGCGCCGCCCGCGCCGGGCCAGTAAGCGCGTCGCGACGCGACGATGACCGCCGCCCGTCGCGCGCGCTGCACGGCGGCATCGGCGCTCGCCGCGGCGTTGTTCGTCGCGAGCCAGGCGCTGCTCTGGCTTGCGTACTACGGCGACGGCGCCAAGCGCCTCATCGGCGACGAGGAAAGCTACCAGGCGTTCGCGCTCGCCATCCTCGGCGGCGGACCGTGGATGCCGAGCTCGATCTGGCCGCCGCTGCAATCGCTGTTTCTCGCGGCGATCTACGCGGCGTTCGGCGTGCATGTCCTCGCGGCGCAGCTCGTCCAGACGCTGCTGTTCGTCGGCTGCGCGGTGCTCCTGCGCGGCATCTGGCGCGATCTCGGCGGTAGCGTGCGCGCCGCGAACATCGCGGCCGCGCTGTTCCTCGTCGATCCGGGCAACGCTGCGTATGCGCACTGGCTCTGGCCCGAAGTGCCGCATCTCTTTCTGGCGCTGCTCGTGTTCCGGCTGCTGCTCGCGTGGCCGGGATCACGCATCGCTGCGACCGCAGCGGGCGCATGCGCGGGACTCGCGCTGCTCGCCAAGAGCCTGCTCACGGCGTTCTGGCCGTTTTTCCTCGTCGCTTTCGTGCAGCGCGAGCGACCGCGTTTTCGCCTCGTGCCCGCGGTCGCATTCGTCGTCGCGCTCGGCGTCGTCACGGCGCCGGCGCTCTGGCACGGCTTGCGCGAATACGGACGGCCGATGATCGCCGACAGCTCGGTCTACAACCTCTGGGTCGGAATCACGGACCGCTGGCGCACCGACTATGTGGAGGACATGGGCGGCGCGACGCTGCCCGCGTTCCTCGCGAGCGGCGAGACGCCGCAGCAGCGCAACGCCGTCTACCGCGAGAAGGTGCTCGCGTTCGTGCGCGAGCACGGCGCGTTCGCCGTGCTCGGCGACCAGCTCGGCCGGCAGTATTTTCGCCTCTTCAGCGCGAAGACGCCGCTCGTCTCGCAGCTTCCCGGCGCCGCCTGCGCGGGCCACCTGTCGGTGTATTCGACGCCGGACTGGCTGACGCGCACGCTGACGCTATGGAACGATGCATTCCACGCGCTGATCCTTGCCGCTGCCGCATTCGGGCTCGCCGGCTGGCGCCGGCGTCCCGACGCCGGATGGGTGCTGGTCGGCCTCTATGTCGCCTACCAGCTCGCACTGCTTCTGCTGGTCCATGTCAAGGCGCGCTTCCTGTTCCCGATGATGCCGTTCTTCTGCGGCTTCGCCGGCTCGTTTCTCGCGGCGTCGCTCGCGCGTCGCGACAAGCCCGGGCGCGCCGACGACACGATTGCGTCGACGCCGATCCGCCTCGCCGCGGGCGCCGCGCTCGCGGCATTGCTGCTGGTTCTCGCCTTCGCGGGCCCGGCGCTGGATCGCCTCTGCGCGGGCTGATCCGGCGGGCCGCCTGCGGCCGATTCCGGTATCCTCGCGAGCCCTGCAGCACCGCCGCAAAACGCTCCCGCAACGCATGCGCCAGCACCTGATCGAGCTCGTCCTCTTCAGCACCTACGCCGAGCTTCGCGCGGAAGCGGCGAGGAGCTACCTCGGACTCCTCTGGTGGGTGCTTGAACCTGCCCTGATGATGGGCGCGTTCTATCTCGTCTTCGACGTGATCCTGAAGAGCGGCGGCCCGGATTACCTGCCGTTCCTCCTGATCGGCCTCACGGTCTGGCAGTGGATGAAGTCGTGCATCACGCACGGCGGCTACGCGATCTGGACGAACCTCGCGATGGTGCGCCAGGTGTCGCTGCCGCCGCATGTGTTTCCGCTGATCGCGATGCTGTCGGACACGGTCAAGTTCTTTTTCATTCTCGCGCTTCTCCTGGTCATCCTCTGGTGCGCGGGCTACCCGCCGAACGCGGCGTACCTTGCGCTCCCGATCGTCTTCGCCGTGACGTTTCTCGCCGCCGCCGGAGCAGGCTTCGTCGTCGCCGCGCTCGTGCCGCTCGTGCCGGACATGCGCTTCGTCATCGAGCAGGTGCTGACGGTCGTGATGTTCCTCTCCGGCGTCGTCTTCGCGCTCGACAAGGTGCCGCCGCCTCTCAGCACGATCATGGCGCTCAATCCCGTCGCCGTGCTGATGGAAGCGACGCGCGGAATATTGATGTACGGCCGCTGGCCGAACTGGGTCGGCCTCAGCAAGGTCACCGCGATATCACTCATCGCGTGCTGGCTCGGCGCGATGTTCGTCAGCCGCCTCGCGCCGCGCTATCCGAAGCTCGCGACATGAGCGGCGACGTCCTGATCGAGCTCGAAAACGTCGGCGTCGCATTCAACGCGCAGCGCCGCATGTCGGGCGGCCATTTCTGGGCGCTCGAAGACGTCAGCCTGCAGCTTCGCCGCGGCGAGCGCCTCGGCGTGATAGGCCGCAACGGCGCCGGCAAGTCGACGCTGCTGCGCACGATCGCCGGCATTCTCGCGCCGGACCGCGGCACGATCCGCCGCGCGCCGGTGTCGTGCCAGCTGCTTTCGCTCGCGCTCGGCTTCGTGCCGCACCTCTCCGGCCGCGACAACGCGGTGCTCTCGGGCCTGTTGATCGGCCTGCGCCGCCGCGACATCTTCGCGCGGCTCGCGGCGATCCGCGAGTTCTCCGAGCTCGGCGATTTCTTCGAGCAGCCGATCGCGGCCTACTCGGCCGGCATGACGATGCGCCTTGCGTTCTCGGTCGCGATCCAGGTCGAGCCCGACGTGCTGCTGATCGACGAAGTGCTTTCGGTGGGCGATGCCGAGTTCCAGCACAAATCCGGCGCCGCGCTCCGCGCGCGCATGGGCGAGGGTCACACGGTCGTGCTGGTCAGCCACGACGAGAGCCAGATCGCGTCGATCTGCAACCGCGTGCTCTGGATCGAGCACGGCAAGAGCGTGCTCGAAGCCGACCGCGACACCGTGTTCGCGGCCTATCATCGCGACATGCATCCGGTCGGCAGCGCGGCATGAGCGCAGCGACGCCGCGCGAAATAGACGCTGCACGGCTCGCGACGCTCGCCGCGCGGCTCGACGCATCGCCGCGCGAGCTGCTCGCGCTCGCCGCACGACTCGCGCCGCGCGAGCGCATCGAGCGCGCGGACATCGACGCCGAGCTCGCGCGCATCCGCGCCGCGGGCGACGGCGCCGACGCGGCCGTCGGCATCCTGCTGCTCGGCTTCGCGCGTTTCGCCACCGACGACATCGATCGCGCGCTGGAGATCGTCCGGCGCGGCGCCGACGTCGAGCTCCGCTGACATGCGCGCCGCCGCGCTGATCGTGCTCGCGTGGAACCAGTGGCCGCTGACGCGGCGCTGCCTCGATTCGCTTTTCGCAACCGATCTCGACGATTGCGAAGTCATCGTCGTCGACAACGGCAGCAGCGACGACACGCCCGACGCGATCGCCGCGTACGCATCGCGCGTGCGCTACCTGCGCCTGCCGGAAAACCTCGGCTTCGTGCGCGGCATGAATGCCGGCATCGCGGCGGCAAGGCCCGACGACGACGTCGTTCTCCTCAACAACGATCTCCGGTTCACGCAGCGCGACTGGCTGAATCGGCTGCGCGACGCGGCCTATGCGGCGCCCGACATCGGCGTCGTCGGCTGCCGGCTGCTCGGGCCGGAGCCCGAAGGCCGGCTCTATCATGCCGGCGGCTTCATAGAGCCCGACGCGCTCTGGGGCCAGCAGACCGAAAGCGGCACCGTCGAGCGCGAGATCGCGCAGTTCACGCGAACGCGCCGCGTGCAGGGCATCGCGTTTGCGCTGGCATACATCCGCCGCGACTGCCTCGTTCGCATCGGCGCGCTGGATCCGGTGTTCCACAGTTATTTCGAGGACACGGATTATTGCCTTCGCGCCGCCGCCGCGGGCATCGCGACCGTCGTCGCCGGCGACGTGACGATACGGCACGACCAGCACGGCTCGACGCAGGACGACGGCGGATTCCGCCGCCGGCTCTGGGAAGCGAGCCGCGCGAGCTTCGCGGAGCGCTGGCAGAAACGGCTCGCCGACGACTATCGCGGCACGGTGCTGTGGCAGGGCACGACGCGGTTCCCGCCCGCGTATGCGATTCTCGCGCGCACCTTGCTGCGCCGGCTCGACGCGCGCGGATTGCGCATGGCGTTCGCACCGGTCGCGGGCGAGATCGCCGCGCCCGAGGATTACCGCGTCGACCTCGCCGCCCGCCGGCGCTGGGCAACGACGCCCGGCGCCGCGCTCGTCTGCGCGCCCGCGCCGCACTTCGAGAAAGCGCAGGGACGTTTCCGCGCCGGTCTCGGCTTCGGCGAATGGGATCGCGTGCCCGCGCGGTGGGCCGAGAGCGCCCGCGCGCTCGACCGCCTGCTCGTGCCGGATGAGTTCCAGGCCGAGGCGTTTCGCGCGGCCGGCGTCCGCGTGCCGATCGAAGTGGTTCCGCTCGGCGTCGATCGCGACTACTGTCATCCGCGCGTACCGGCGCCGCGCGACGAGCACGGCAATTTCGTGTTCGTCGCGACCATTGGCGATGTCTCGCGCGACGCGCCGGAGCTGCTCGTTTCGACGTTCCGCCGCACGTTCGGCGCCGGCGAGCCGGTCGAGCTGCTGCTCGTCGTCGAGCCTGCGGCCGGTGTCGATGCGAACGCCGCGCTCGAATCCGCGCGCGCGGGCACGGGCGCACGCGTGCGCGTGATCGCGAACTGGGCGTTCCCCGACTACCAGCGCGCGCAGCTGCTCGCGGCGGGCGACGCATACGTCAGCGTGCGCCGCGGCGGCGGCTGGAATCCGTACGCGTCCGATGCGCTCGCGTGCGGCAAGCCGCTGATCGCGACCGCGTTCGGAAGCCAGGCCGCGCTCGTGCGTGCGCACGGTCATCCGATCGACGTCGCGCGCCTCCTCGACGACCCGGCGCAGCAGGGCTGTCGCTGGGCCGAACCCGACCCGGACTCGCTCGCGGCGCGCCTGCGCGACGTATTCGAGCGCCGCGACGTGCTCGCCGTCGGCGCGTCGGCGCGTGCCGCGGCCTTCGCGTCGCGCCACGATCTCGATGCCACGGCCGATCGGCTGGTCGAGCTGCTCGCCAGCGGCGGAACGCTGGCGCAGCCGCGCGTCAGTCCGCGCGCGCACATGGCCGCCGACGACGCGCGGGCCAGCGGGCAGATCGTCGTGCTCGGCATGCACCGCTCGGGTACGTCGAGCGTCGCGGGCCTGCTCGCACGCATGGGCGCGTGGCCCGGCGACGATGCCGCATTGCTGATCGGCCCCGACAATCCGCGCGGCCACTACGAGCTCGGCGCGCTGCACGGCGCGTGCCTGCGCCGCCTCGCCGCGGCCGGCGGCGACTGGAAGCGCCCGCCTTCGGCGGCGCCGGCTGCGGCGGTCGATGCGTTCCGGCGCGAAGCGTCCACGGTGCTGCAGACGCTCGACGCGCGCCGCCCGTGGTTCATCAAGGAACCGCGGCTCTGCCTCGTCGTTCGCGAGCTGCTGCCGCTGCTGACGCGGCCGGTGTTCGTGCACGTCGTGCGCGATCCGCTCGAAGTGGCCGCGTCGCTCGAATCGCGCGACGGGCTGGGCCGCGACGAAGCGCTGGCGCTCTGGGAGCGCTACACGCGCGCCGCGTTCGCCGCAACGCGCGGCTGGCCGCGCGTCGTCGTCGATTACGCCGACGTCGTCGCCCGTCCGCTCGCGGCAGCGGCGCGCCTTCACGCGGCGCTCGTCGCGTTCGGCATCGAGGGGCTTCGCGCTGCGAGCGCGGCGACCGTCAATGCCTGGATCGAGCCCGCGCTGCACCGTCAGCACGCGGCCGAGGCGCAGCGTGACGCGCTCAGCCCGGCGCAGCGCGAGCTCGTCGCCGCGATCGCCGACGGCAGCATCCTCGCGCGCGATGTCGCCGGCGAGGACGCGGGCGATTGCGAGCCCACCGGCACCGAAGCTGCATCCGCGCGCGCCTGCGGCTAAGCTCGCGCGATGCTCTCGTTCCTGCGCGCCCGCTCCATGCGATCCTCGCCGCTGCGCCCGCAGTCCGTCGATGTCCAATGGTCGGGCCGCGCGCTGACCGTGCGCATCGATCCCGCGCGCGGCGTCGAGCGCGTCGCGCTCGATCTCGACGGCAGCTTCTTCTGGGAAGAGCCCGTCGGCGCGGCTGGCGTCGCACGCTTCGACTTCGCGTTCGCGCCGGTCGCGCGCGATGAGGTCGGCGCGACGCTGCGCAGCGGGCGCGGCGGCGTTCCGCTCGTCGACGCGCCGTTCGCAATCCGCTTCGGCGACGGCGGCACGCACGCGGCACGCGACGCGGGCGCGGATCTCGGCGACATCGGCGCACACGTGCCGTTCGGCGTCGACTGCGCATCGGCCGAGGTCGCGATCGTCGTGCCGGTGTACGGGGCGCCGGCGTTCGTCGAGCGCTGCCTCGATGCCGTGTTCGCGCACACCACCGGACGCGCGCGGCTGATCGTCATCGACGATGCGAGCCCCGATGCCGGGATCGCGCCGCTGCTCGCGCGCCACGCCACGCGCGCGAACGTCACCGTGCTGCGCAACGAACGCAATCGCGGCTTCACGGCGACCGCGAATCGCGGCATCGCCGAGGCAGGCCGCGCCGACGTCGTGCTGCTCAATGCAGACACCGAGGTCGGCCCCAACTGGCTGACCGGTTTGCGCCGCGCTGCAGCGGGCGCCGGCGACGTCGCGACCGTGACCGCCGTCTCCGACAACGCCGGCGCATTCTCGGTGCCCGAGCTCGAGCGCGAGAACGCGATGCCCGCGTGCTGGACGCTCGACGATACTGCGCGCGCGCTCTGGCACGGCGCCGGACACGCATATCCCGCGCTGCCCACCGGCAACGGCTTCTGCATGTACATCCGGCGCGCCGTCCTCGATGCGGTCGGCACGCTCGATGAAGGCGCGTTCCCGCAGGGCTACGGCGAAGAGAACGATTTCTGCCAGCGCGCGTCGGCGCGCGGCCTGCGTCACCTGATCGCCGGCAACGTCTACGTGCATCACGCGCGGAGCGCGAGCTTCGGCCACGAGCGGCGCGCGGAGCTCGGCGCTGCAGGCATGGCCGTATTGCGCGAGCGCTGGCCGAACTATGAGGCCGACGTCGCCGCGACGCTGCATTCGTTCGAGCGCCGCGTGCTCGACTGGCGTGTCAGGCGCATTTACGCGACGGCAGAGGCGTCCGCGCCCGGACTCCGCGTGCTCGCGATGGAGCGCGACGCGCCGTTCGACGAACGCGGCCTGTGGGATTCGCTGCAGGCGGACGCCGTCGAGGCGATCGTCGTCGACGGCGGGCTGCCGCCCGCGCTGGTGCGCATCGCCTCGATGCTCGGCGTCCCGCTGACAGAGCGCCGCGCCGCGGCAAGCATCGAAGCCTGCGCCGAACGTGCAATCATCGCTGCACGCAGCTTTCCGGAGACGCGATGAGCCTCCCGTATCGCCGTGCGCTCGTCACCGGCATCAGCGGCCAGGACGGTGCGCTGCTCGCCTCGCAGCTGCTGCGCGCCGGCATCGGCGTCGTCGGCACGCATCGGTCGGGCGGGCGCACCGATTTCTGGCGCCTGCGCGAGCTCGGCATCGCCGATCACGCGGCGCTCGAACTGCGGGCGCTCGACCCGCTCGATGGCGAGATGTGCGATGCCGTCGTCGCCGCGGCGGCGCCGGACGCGGTATTCCATTTCGCGGGCCAGTCGAGCGTCGCCGCGTCGTTCGCCGATCCGGTCGGCAGCATCGAAGCGAATGGCATCGGCACCGTGCGCATGCTCGAAGCCGTCCGCGCGCGAAAGCCGGACGCGCATTTCGTGCTCGCGTCGAGCGCCGAAATCTTCGGGGCACCGGCCGAGGCGCCGCAGAGCGAAGCGACGCCGCTGACCGCGATCTCGCCGTACGGACTTTCCAAGCTGCTCGCGCATGGCGCGGTTGCGAGCTGGCGCGCGACGCATGGCCTTTGCGCATCCAGCGCGATCCTGTTCAACCACGAATCCGAATGGCGCGATCCGTCGTTCGTGACGCGCAAGCTCAGCATCGGCGCGGCGCGCATCGCGCTCGGGCGCGAGGAATCGATCCTGCTCGGCAACCTCGATGCACGGCGCGATTTCGGCTATGCGCCGGACTATGTCGCGGCGATGGCCGCGATGGCCGCGCGCCGCGAAGGCGGCGAGTTCGTGATTGCGACGGGCAAGGCATCGAGCGTGCGCGATTACGCCTGCGCGGCGTTCCTCGCGGCCGGCATCACGATCGACTGGTTCGGCGATGGCCTCGAT
>CALFNI010000585.1 GCA_937902695.1 uncultured Rhodanobacteraceae bacterium | reverse complement strand
GGCACCGTGAACGATCAGCGTGCCGATCTCTCGAACGCGCTGAAGCAGCTGGCCGACGCGACAGGCCAGCTCAAGCACACGCTGACCACGCTCGATTCGATGGCGACGACGACGAACGACCTGATGCGCAACAACGCGCGCCAGGTGCTCGATTCGACCAACAAGGCGCTCGCCTCGGTCGACAAGGTCGCGACTGCGACCAATCGGCTCATCACGGACAACCAGGCTTCGATCGGCCAGTTCGCCGATCAGGGCCTTCGCCAGCTCGGGCCCGCGATCATCGAGCTCCGCGAGACGCTGCGCGCGCTCAAGCAGTTGAGCGATCGCCTGGCGACGTCGAACAGCGTGCTGCTCGGCCGCGATCAACCGAAGGAGTTCCAGCCCAGATGAAGCGTGCCGAAATGAAGCGCCTTCGCGCCCTGCCCGCGCTCGCCGCCCTGCTCGCCGTCGCGGCGTGCGCATCGCTGACCGGCACGAAGGAACCGTTCACCGTTTATTCGCCGCGCTACGAGCCGCCGTCGAACGTCGCGCACGGCAAGCCCGTCGACTGGCAGCTCGCGATCGACACGCCGCTCGCCAGCGACGCGCTCGACACGTCGCGCATGCTCGTCATGCCGACGCCGGGCGCGCTCGAGACGTACAAGGGCGGCCGCTGGGCCGACACGCCGCCGCTCGTGCTGCGTGGCCTCCTGATCGAAGCGTTCCAGCAGACGGGCCGCATCGCCGGCGTCGGTGCGGTCACGTCGGGCCTGCACGCCGACTACACGATGACGATCGATCTCTACGATTTCGAAGTCCAGTACCGCGACGGCGCGCCGCACGCGGTGATCCGCCTCAACGCGAAGCTGAACGATGCGTCGATCAACCGCGTGCGCGCGGCGAAGACGTTCGAGGCCGACGAGGCGGTCTCCGGGGCCACGGCGGGCGAGGCCGCCGCAGCGTTCGATCGCACGATCGACGCGCTCCTCGCCGACATCGTGCGCTGGACGATCGATCAGGGCGAAGCGGCCTGGTCGCAGACGCAGCATCCGTCGCGGAGCCCGCCATGAAAGACATGAAACGCAAGGAATACGACAACGCGCTCGAAGCGCTCTACGTCGAGCTGGTCGACCTGCAGCGCTGGATCATCGGGACCGGCAAGCGCGTCGCGATCGTGTTCGAGGGGCGCGACGCGGCCGGCAAGGGCGGCGTCATCAAGGCGATCTCGGGCCCGCTCAACACGCGCTACACGCGCATCGTCGCGCTGCCCAAGCCGAGCGAGCGCGAAGCGACCCAATGGTATTTCCAGCGCTATATCGAGCACCTGCCGGCAGCCGGCGAGATCGTGCTGTTCGATCGCAGCTGGTACAACCGCGCCGGCGTCGAGCACGTGATGGGCTTCTGCAGCGATCAGCAGTACCGCTCGTTCCTCGCCGATTGTCCGGCGTTCGAAAAGCTCGTCACGGACGATGGACTGATTCTGCTCAAGTACTGGCTCGCGGTCGATCAGGAACAGCAGGAGGAGCGCTTCCACGAGCGCGCGAGCGATCCGCTGAAGCGCTGGAAGATCTCGGCGATCGACGTCAAGGCGCGCGAGCAATACGATGCGTACGGCCGCGCGCGCGACGTGATGCTGCGTGCGACGAACACCAAGCACTCGCCCTGGTTCGTCGCCGACTTCAACGACCAGAAGCGCGGCCGGCTGAACCTCATCCGCCACCTGCTCGACCAGCTCCCCGAGCGCGCGCCAGAGGATCAGCCGCTCAAGCTGCGCCGCCTTTCCGCCAAGCCTGCAAAGGAGCGGCTGCCGTCGAAGCGCTACTGGATTCCCGCGCCGTACTGAGCCGCGGGCAACCGGCGCCGGCGATCGCGCGGCGCCGGCCGAACTTCACCTGACATCCACCTCGGATATACGATGCTCGCGTTTTTCGGGGGCGTCACGCGGCCGCGTGAAAGCGGGGCGCGTTGCGCAGGTACAGGGAGGTTCGCACGGCGTCGCAGTGCGAGCGAAGATTCCGCAGCGCGGAATCTGCTGCACTCGGTGCGGGCACGCGGTCCGGCTCGACGAGATCGACCGAAACACGATGAATTCGCAGCCGCTCGTCGTCGTCCTTGGCTTCTCAACGGCCGTCATGCTGGCCGGCTGGCTCGTCGAGCGACGCAGGCGCAACCCGGCGATCGCCGATCTCCTGTGGGCCGCATGCATCAGCGCGGCCGCGCTTTACCTCGGCGTCGCCGCCGACGGCTCGCTGATGTCCCGGCTCCTCGTCGCGATGATGGGCGGCATCGGCGGCTTCCGCCTCTTCATGCATCTCCTGCAGCGCATGCTGGTCGACTCGACCGATATGCGCGCGCGCGCGGACGCGAACGGCGCGCGCATGTTCGCGCGCTTCGTCGGCAAGGCCGTCTCGGCGACGCTGTTCGCGGTGCCGCTCTATGTCGCCGCGGAGAATCCGCACGATCAGGCCACGCTCTGGACCTGGCTCGCCGCGGCCGTCTACAGCATCGGCCTCGCGGGCGAGACCTACGCCGACATCCAGCTCGCGGCGTTCCGCGACCAGCCGCGCAACGTCGCGCGCACCTGCCGCAGCGGCCTCTGGCGCTACTCGCGCCATCCGAACTATTTCTTCGCGTTCGTGCACTGGTGCAGCTACGCGCTGCTCGCGGTCGGGCTGCCGTGGACGGTGTGGAGCCTGACGCTGATCGCGCCGGTTGCCACTGCGGCGATCGCGTTCCGCCGCATTCCGGCGATCGAAGCCGAGGCGCTGCGCAGGCGCGGCGACGGCTATCTCGCCTATCAGGATGCGACGAGCGCGTTCGTTCCGCTGTTGCCGAAGGGCTGGCCGAAGGACGCCGATACGTTCGCGTGGTACACGCCGCCGCTCCCACGCGAGCGCGTCAACAGCGGCCGGCATTCGACGCCGATCCCGGGCGCACGCATCACGCCGAACCCCTCGTCGCGGCTGCCGTCTTCCGAGCTCACGGGTCCGGCGACGCCCAAACCGGCGCGGCCGCTCGCCGGGCGCGAAGAGCGGGCGCCGCGAGTCGCGGCCGGGGAAGCGGGCGAATAGCGCCGCGCGGCGGCGCACCGCAAAGCGTCGCGCTCACGGCCGGCGCGCGAGCTCGGGATTGTCCTTCGACACGGGCATCAGGTCCTTCTTCGAGACGCCGAGCCAGTAGAGGATCGGGTTCGCGAAGAAGATCGACGACAGCGTGCCGATCACGATGCCGATCAGCATCGTCAGCGCGAAGCCGTGCACGGCCGGGCCGCCGAAGAAGTACAGCGCGAACATCGAGAGCGCCGTCGTCAGCGAGGTCATGATCGTTCGCGACAGCGTCTGGTTGATGGCGCGGTTCAGCACCTCGTACGAATCGGCCTTGCGCGACGTGCGGAACAGCTCGCGCACGCGGTCGAAGACGACGACCTTGTCGTTGATCGAGTAGCCGACGACCGCGAGCACCGATGCGAGCACCGTGAGGTCGAACTCGCGCTGCGTCAGCGCGAAGAAGCCGACGGTGAGGATGGTGTCGTGGAACTCGCTGGCGATCGCCGCGATCGCGAAGCGCTTCTCGAAGCGGACGCCGATGTAGATCATGATGCCGAAGATCACGAACACGACCGCGATCATGCCGTCGCTCTTGAGCTCCTCGCCGACCTGCGGGCCGACCGCTTCCGAGCGCTTCATCGTGACATCGGGCCGCGCGGCTTTCAGCGCCTCCAGCACTTTCGCCGCGACCTGGTCGAGCTGCTTGGCATCGCTCGAAGCCTGCAGGCGGATCGATACCTCGCGCGTGCCGCCGAGCGTCTGCACGAGCGCATTCTCGAAGCCGCCCTTCTCGAGCGCATCGCGCAACTGCGCGATCTCGACCGGCTGATCGTAGGCCGCCTCGACCAGCACGCCGCCGGTGAAGTCGAGCGCGTAGTTGAGGCCGCGCGTCGCGATCAGGCCGATCGACACGATCATCAGCACGATCGAGACGACGATCGAGACCTTGCGCCAGCCGAGGAAATCGACCTTGCTGTTGAACGGAAAGAGTTCCATGGATCAAGCCGCTCCGCGCGCGTAGCCGCCGCCGACATACAAACCCTTGAGCTTGCGGCCGCCGTGGACGAGGTTGGTGATCGCGTGGGTCACGGTCACCGAGGTGAACATCGAGGTCAGGATGCCGATGAAGAGGGTGACGCCGAATCCGCGGATCGGGCCCGAGCCCAGCGTCATCAGCGCGAGCGCGGCGAGCAGGTGCGTCACGTTCGCATCGAGAATCGTCGCCCACGCCTTGTCGTAACCGGCGCGGATCGCCGCGAGCGGCGTCGAGCCGTTGCGCAATTCCTCGCGCACGCGCTCGCAGATGAGGACGTTCGCGTCGATCGCCATGCCGAGCGTCAGCACGATGCCGGCGATGCCGGGCATGGTCAGCGTGACGCCGATGGCCGACATGATCGCGAGCAGCAGCACGAGGTTGAAAAAGAGCGCGACGTCGGCGATGAGGCCGAACAGCCAGTAGTAGAACGCCATGAAGACGAGCACCGCGGCGAGGCCGAGGAT
>CALFNI010000584.1 GCA_937902695.1 uncultured Rhodanobacteraceae bacterium | reverse complement strand
GTTCGATCTGCTCGCTGCGAAACTGTCGGCGCGCGGCCATTCCGACGCGCACATCGAGAAGATCCTCGGCGGCAATTTCTCGCGCGTATTCGCCGAAGTCTGGGGTTGACGCAGCAGCGCGACGATCGCGCTAGACTTCCGCGCGCAACCGGGAGCACGCCATGGCCTCGATCTACGATTTCAGCGCGAAGGACATCGACGGCAACGAGCAGAAGCTCGATGCGTATCGCGGCAAGACGCTGCTGATCGTCAATGTCGCCTCGAAATGCGGATTCACGCCGCAATACGAAGGGCTCGAAGCGCTGTACCGGACGTTCAAGGGGCAGGGCCTGGTCGTGCTGGGCTTTCCGTGCGATCAGTTCGGACATCAGGAACCCGGCAACGAAAGCGAAATCAGGAATTTCTGCTCGCTTAACTACGACGTCACGTTTCCGATGTTTGCGAAGATCGACGTCAACGGATCGAACGCGCATCCGCTCTACAAATACCTCAAGCACGAAGCGAAGGGATTGCTCGGCAGCGAGGCAATCAAGTGGAATTTCACGAAATTCCTCGTCGACAGGGACGGCAAGGTCGTCAAGCGGTACGCGCCGAACGATACGCCGGAAAGCATCGGCAAGGACATTCCGGTTACGCCATAGGCACGAAACCCTAACACCGCGTGCCCGATCATCCAGCTTGCCATCAAGCTGGAGTCGTCGATGCTGTCCACTGCCGCGCGCCTTGGCGCCGTTCTCGTTCTCGCTCTCACCGCCTCGGCCGCGCAAGCTGCGACGTATTACGTCGCGACGAATGGCAACGACGGCAACCCCGGCTCGTTGAGCCGGCCGTGGAAAACGCTGCAGCACGCGGCCGACCGCGTCGCTGCCGGCGATACGATACTGGTGCGTGCCGGCAACTACGCCGGCGCCGACTTCGAGACGCCCGGAACCGCCGCGCATCCGATCGTGCTGCAGGCGTACCCCGGCGAAGCGCCGGCGATCACCGCCAACAATCCCGCGACGCCCGACGGCATCAACCTCGAAGGCGCCTCGTACATGACCGTGCAGGGCTTCACCGTCAACGGCCGCACGCGCGCCGGAATCCGCGCGGTCACCTGCCAGCACGTGACGATCCGCGACAACAAGATGGACCAGAACGGCTACTGGGGCATCCTGACCGGCTTCTGCGACGATCTCCTGATCGATCACAACGTGGCGTCGCGCAGCGTGCGCCAGCACGGCATCTACGTGAGCAACTCGGGCGACAGGCCGGTGGTCCGCCGCAATACCGTGTGGGGCAACAGCGCCAACGGCATCCACATGAACGCCGACGGCTCGGAAGGCGGCGACGGCATCATCACGGGCGCGCTCGTCGAAGCGAACATCATCTACGGCAACGGCGCGACGGGCGGCTCCGGCATCAACATGGACGGCGTGCAGAACTCGATCGTCCGCAACAACCTCTTGTACGACAATCACGCGAGCGGCATCTCGCTCTACCAGATCGACGGCAGCGGACCATCGAGCGGCAACAAGATCCTGAACAACACCGTGATCGTCGCCTCGAACGGCCGCTGGGCGATCAACCTGCAGAACGGCGCGCGCAATACGACGCTGCGGAACAACATCCTGTACAACCTCGGCTCCTACCGCGGCGTCCTCGATGCCAGCACCGATTCGCTGCCGGGCCTGGCGAGCGACTACAACGCGGTGATGAACCGCTTCACCACCGACGATGGCGACACGATCCTGACGCTCGCGCAGTGGCGCCGGCAGACCAGGCTCGACGCGCACTCGTTCGTGGCGACGCCGGCGCAGCTCTTCGTCGACGCGACCCACAACGACTACCGCCTCTCGCCGTCGAGTCCCGCGATCGATCACGGCACCA
>CALFNI010000583.1 GCA_937902695.1 uncultured Rhodanobacteraceae bacterium | reverse complement strand
CGTCCGCATTGCTCGCGTGGATGGGCGCGGCGAACGGCGATCGCGTCGGCGCGCTCGGCTTCGGCGGCGGCATCAACGGCGAAGTGAAGCCGGCCGGCGGACGCCGCGGCGTGCTGCGTGTACTGCGCGCGCTGCGCGACTGGGACGCGGCCGCAGATCCCGCCCGCAACGAGCCGCTGTCGCTCGGCCTCGCGCGCGTGCGGCGCCTGTTGCGCCCCGGCATGCGCATGATCCTGATGACCGACGGGTTCAGCGCCGATGCCGAAGCCGCAGAGCTCCTGCCGCAGCTCGCCGGCCGCCACGAGATTTCGGTCGTGCTCCTGCGCGACGCCCTCGAGCTGCACGCGCCGCCGCCCGGCCGCTATGCCGTACACCTCGGCAGCGCGCGTCGCGTGCTCGATCGCACCGACAGCGCGGTGCGCGCGGCGTGGACGAAACGCTTCGCCGACGCGCGCGAGCGCCTGCGCGTCGAGTGCCGCCGCGCCGGCGTGCGCGTGCTCGACGTCGACGGACACGCCGACCTTCGCCGCGCGCTCGCGCCGCTGCTCGCGCGCTCGCGTTTTTCGGCCGGTGCCGCATGAACGCCGCGCCGGCCGGTCCCGATCTTCGGGACATCCATCTGCCGCCGGCGCCATCGTGGTGGCCGCCCGCGCCGGGCTGGTGGATCGTCGCGATCGTGCTGCTCGTGGCGATCGGGTTCGGCGTCGCAGTGCTCGTGCGCGAAACGCGCGCGCGGCGCTGGCGAAAGCGCGTCGTCGCCGAGCTCGATCGCATCGCCGCGGCGCACGCCTCGCAGCCGGACAACGTGCGTCTCGCCGCGGACGTCTCGCAGCTCCTGCGCCGCGCATCGCGCCTGATCGAACCGGGCGCCGCCGCGCTGGAAGGCGAGGCGTGGCTCGATTTCCTCGATCGCCAGTTCGACGCCGCATCGACGCGGGCGCGCGTCGAGGAGCGTTTCCGCTCGGCGACCGGCCGCGCGCTGATCGACGCGCCGTACCGGCGCGCCGAGGATGCGGACGTCGACGCCGCGCAGCTGCTGACGCTCGCGCGCGACTGGCTCCGCCGCGCGCTGCCGCGGGGACGCGACCGTGTTTGAGCTCGCCTGGCCCTGGCTGCTTGCGGCGCTGCCTCTGCCCTTGCTCGTCGCATGGCTGATGCCGCGCGCGCCGGGCTGGATCGCGACCGCGCTGCACCTGCCGCATACCGGATTGATGCTCGAACAGCAGGCCGACGTTTCGCCGGTGCCGCGCCTGCGCAGTGCGCTCGCATTGCTGGCGTGGGCGCTGCTGGTGTTCGCCGCGGCGCGTCCGCAGTGGCTCGGCGCACCCGAAGACGTGCCGCGCTCGGGGCGCGACCTCATGCTCGCGGTCGACACGTCCGGCAGCATGAGCATCGAGGACATGCAGCTCGGCGGCATGCCGGCGCCTCGCTTCGCGGCGATCCAGGCCATCGCCACCGATTTCATCAAGCGCCGCGCCGGCGATCGCGTCGGTCTCATCCTGTTCGGCACGCGCGCGTACCTGCTCGTTCCGCTGACATTCGACCTCAAAACCGTCGGCAAGCAGCTCACCGATTCGACGATCGGCCTCGCCGGCCGCGAGACGGCGATCGGCGATGCGCTCGGTCTCGCCGTGAAGCGGCTCAAGGACCGCCCGCAGGATCAACGCGTGCTCGTGCTCCTGACCGACGGCGTCAACACCGCGGGCGAGCTCGATCCGCGCAAGGCGATCGATCTCGCCGCCGCGAACAACCTTCGCGTGTACACGATCGGCATCGGCGCCGATGCGCTGCGCGTGAACTCGCTGTTCGGCAGCCGCATCGTCAATCCGTCGGCCGATCTCGACGAGGCGATGCTGAAGCGCATGGCCGAGGCGACCGGCGGCCGCTATTTTCGCGCGCGCAACAGCGAGGAGCTTGCCGACGTCTATCGCACGATCGATCAGCTCGAACCCGTTGCGGATACGAAGCAGAGCCTGCGTCCCGTCGACGAGCTCTACTGGATGCCGCTCGCCGCCGCGCTCGGCGTATCCGCGCTTGCGTTCCTCGTGCCCGGCTGGCGCCTGCGTTCGCTCGTGCCGGCGAGGGCAAGCGCATGACCGCAGCGCTCGCCGACTTTCATTTCCTGCGGCCGCTCTGGCTCGCCCTGCTGCTCGCGATTCCGCTGTTCTGGCTGCTGCGTCATCGCGGCCGTGCCGACGCCGGCGCATGGCGGAGCGCGATCGATCCGCATCTCCTGCCGCATCTGATCGAGCGCATCGATGCGGGTTCGGGGCGCAGCGGCATCGTGCTCGCGATCGCGCTCTGGACGCTCGCCTCGCTCGCGCTTGCCGGCCCGGCGTGGGAGCGCGAGCCGATGCCGCTCTATCGCAACCAGGCCGCACGGGTGCTCGCGCTCGAGCTTTCGTCGACGATGATGGCGCAGGACGAAAAGCCGAGCCGCTTCGAGCGAGCACGCTACAAGCTCGTCGACATCCTCGAGCGCAGCAAGGACTACCAGACCGCGCTGATCGGCTTTGCGGGCGAAGCGTACGTCGCAGCGCCGCTGACCGACGACATCGGCACCGTGCGCAATCTCGTCGACGCGCTCGATCCCTCGACGATGCCGGTCGCCGGCAATCACGCCGGCGCGGCGATTTCCGAAGCGCAGCAGCTGATCCAGCAGGCCGGCCTCCATCGCGGCGACATCATCGTGCTCGCCGACAGCGCCGACCAGGGTGCGGTCGAGGCGGCGCGGCGCGCGCACGCTGCCGGCCTCGTCGTCTCGGTGCTCGGCGTCGGCAGCACGGCCGGCGCGCCGGTCGCGCTCGCGCAGGGCGATTTTCTCAAGGACGACAGCGGCAACGTGATCGTGGCCAAGCGCGACGACGACAGCCTTGCCGCGGTCGCCGAGGCCGGCGGCGGGCGCTACGCGCCGATGAGCGCCGACGCGCACGACATCGATACGCTGCTCGTCGATCGCACGGCGTCGGCTGCCGAAGCGAGCGACGCGTCGTCGTCGGGCGAGCTCGCCCGGAGCAGCCGCTGGCGCGATCGGGGCCCGTGGCTGCTGCTGCTGCTCGTGCCGCTCGCCGCGTTCGCGTTCCGGCGCGGCTGGCTGATGGCCGTCGCGCTCGTGCTGCTGGCGCCGTCGCCGCGCGCCGACGCGGCGTCGTTCAAGGACCTGTGGATGCGACCCGACCAGCAGGCCGCGGCCGCGCTCGCGCAAGGCGATGCGAAGACGGCCGCCGGTGTCGCGCGCTCGCCGGACTGGCGCGGCAGCGCGTCGTTCCGTGCCGGCGATTACGAATCGGCCGCGACCGATTACGCCGAGGTCGGCGATGCCGACGGCGCGTACAACCAGGGCAATGCGCTCGCCAAGCTCGGCAAGTACGAAGATGCGATCGCCGCGTACGACCGTGCGCTGAAGCTCTCGCCCGACATGGACGATGCGAAGGCGAACAGGTCCGCCGTCGAGGAATGGATGAAGCGCCAGCAGAAGCAGGACAAGTCCTCGCAGAAGCAGCAGTCGAAATCCAACAGTTCCAGGGACAAGCAGGACGGCGACAAGTCGGGGCAGCAGTCCGACGACCAGCACGATCAGGACAAGCAGAACGAATCCGGCGGCGCGCAGGACCAGGACCAACAATCGCAGGAGCAGGGCGGCTCGAAATCCGATCAGGACAACGGCGAAAAAGAGCAGCAGAGCGATTCGCAGCAGAAATCCGGCGGCGATCAGGAAAAGCAGCAGTCGTCCGCGGGCACCGACGGCTCGACGACGCAGGCGCAGTCGCAAGCCGAGCCGTCCGAAGGCAAGCCGAGCAGCGCGCAGCAGCAGGCGCTTTCGAAGGCGATCGACCAGCAGCTCGCGCAGGGCGGCAAGCCCGGCAAGGACGGCAAGCCGGCGGCTGCCGTCGAAGAGGACGACGCCACGCAGGAGAAGCGCCAGGCCCTCGAGCATCTGCTGCAGCGCGTGCCGGACGATCCGGGCGGACTCCTGCGCCGCAAGTTCCTGCTCGAGCACCAGCGCCGCATGCAGCATGGAGACGGCAACGGATGAAGACACTGATGTCGTTCGCGTTCGCGTTGATCGCATTCGCTGCGATCGCTCCGGCGCATGCCGATGCGCCGAGCGTTCGCGCGTGGCTCGACCGCGACACGATGCACCTCGGCGAAACGGTCACGCTCAATGTCGAGGCGACGGGCGATGCGGGCGGGCAACCCGACTTCAGCGCGCTCTCGCAGGATTTCGACCTGCTCGGCACGCAGTCGAGCCAGCAGGTCAGCATCGTCAACGGCGCGAGCACGACGAAGGTCGTCTGGGCCGTCGGCCTCGAGCCCAAGCACGCAGGACGCATCGCGATCCCGGCGCTCGCGGTGGGCAGCGCGAAAACCTCGCCGCTGACGCTGAGCGTGCTCGCGCAGCCGGCCGGTGCCGAAGGCAAGCCCGGCGACGACGTATTCCTCGAAGTCACCGCCGAACCGCTCGCGCCGTACGTCCAGCAGCAGGTGCGCTACACGGTGAAGCTCTATTTCTCGTTCGGCCTCACCGACGGCAATCTTTCGGAGCCGTCGGCCGATGGTGTCGTCGTGCAGCGCCTCGGGCAGGACAAGAGCTATCTCGCGACGATCGGCGATCGCCGCTATCACGTCATGGAGCGCCACTACGCGCTGACGCCCGAGAAGAGCGGCATGCTGAGTCTTCCGGCGCTCGTCTTCCGCGGCAACACGCTCGACGCCGCCGATCCGACCGGTTTTTTCAGCCGCCCGCGTACGATCAGCGCGCGCTCGGACGCGGTGCAGCTCGACGTCAAGCCGAAACCGGCCGCGTGGCCGGCGTCGGAACCGTGGCTGCCCGCGCAGTCGATGCTGCTTAAGGACGACACCGAGCTGCCGAGCGAGATCCACGTCGGCGATCCGGTGACGCGCACGATCCGCATGCAGGCCCAGGGCCTCGGTTTCGAACAGTTGCCCGAGCTCGACCTGACCGCGCCCGAAGGCGCCGAGATCTATCCCGACAAGGCCGACACGCGCACGCGCGACGACGGCACCTGGCTTTACGGCGAGCGCGTGCGCAAGTTCGCGTTCGTGCCGACCAAGCCGGGTTCGCTAACGATTCCCGGCGTCAGCGTCAAATGGTGGGATACGACGCACGACCGCATGGAAACGGCCGAGCTCGCGCCGCACACGCTGAAGGTCCTGCCGGCGGCCGGCACCCGGCCTTCGGCGAATGCGCCGGCGGCTGGCAACGCGACGCCATCGAACGAGGCGCCCGCGCCGGTCGCGACGCCGTCGGCGGGCGCGCCCGTTTCGACGTCGTCGCCGGTTCGTCTCTGGCAGACGCTCGCGGCGATCGGCTTCGTGCTCTGGCTGGTCACGCTCGCCCTCTGGTGGCGCGCGCGCGGCGCGGCGCCGCGCGTTAGTGCCGATGCGGCGCCTTCGCCCCACGCCGGATCGTCGGCGCACCGGACGGTGTTCCTGAAAGCGTGCTCGCTCGGCGAGCTCGCCGGCGCCGAGCGCGCGCTCGTCGCGTGGGCGCGCAGCGAGCGGCCCGACGTGCGCAATCTCGGCGAGCTCGCCGTTCGGCTCGACAGCGCGGCGCAGACCGATGCGCTCGCGGCGCTGCAGCGCGCCCGCTATGCGGGTGCGTCCAGGCAAGGCGTCGGCTCGCAGCTCGAGCGCGCATTCAAGCCGGGGCTCGCCTGGCGAAAACCCGCGGCACCGACCGGACAGAAATCGGCATTGCCGGCCCTGTATCCGGAGTAGCCTCCACGACGTGGGGAGACACGCGCTCGCCGTTGCCTCCGGCTTTCTCTGCGCGACGGGCATCGCGCCGTTCGCCGCGGCGAACGGTTTGCCGTGGGAGATCTGGGAATCGCCGTCGCGCCTGGCGACGCTCGATCCGTCCGACATCGTGCTCGAACGTTCGAGCCACTGCCTCGACGGCTGTCGCTACGATCGCAGCAATCGCGGCCTCGAAGATCCGGCGGGCAATCCCTACCCATTGCGCTGGCTCTATCGCGACGGCGAGGAAGCCGTCGTGTTCGACGAGCGCGGGCCCGGTGCGGTGACACGCATCTGGATGACGACCGGCTTCGGCACGGCGAGCTGCATCGATCCCGCGATCCGCGTGCGCTTCTATTTCGACGGCGCATCGGCGGCCGCGATCGACCTGCCGCTCGCCGCGCTGTTCGACGGCTCGACGCCGCCGTTCACCGCGCCGCTTGTCGCCGATCGCAGCGCGTCGAGCGGCGGATTCGTCAGCGACGTGCCGCTCGCCTATGCGGAGTCGTTGCGCATCGTCCTCGTCGGCGCCGACAACGGCGGCACGAATCCGTGCACCGGCAACGACGAGCGCCTGCTGTGGTTCCAGCTGCAGCATCATCGCCTCGCGCCCGGAACCCCCGTGGCGACGTTCGCGCCGGGCGACGACTTTCCCGCGTGGCGTGCGTTTCTCGCGCACGCAGGCGACGATCCGTGGAACGGCATGCTGGCGCCGATCGAAGCGTCGTCCGTGCTCGCGCCCGGTCAGGCGATCGCGCTGGCGACGCGTACTGGCCCGGCCTGGCTTCGCGGCATCCGGCTGCATCTGCCGCGGCCGGCGTATGCATCGGTGCGGCTGAAGCTCGCGTTCGATGGCGCTACCGCCGTCGACGTGCCGCTCGCCGATTTCTTCGCGACAGCGGCCGACGCCTCGATGGCGGCGCGCGGCGTCCTCGCCGGCGAAGACGCGACCGGCTGGCTGTACGCGTGGGTGCCGATGCCGTTTCGCCAAAGCGCCGACGTGGAGCTCGTCGCCGATGCATCGCTGCCGGCACCCGTCACGGTCGATAGCGCCCTGAGCTTTGACGATGCGCCGATCGCCGACGGCGTCGCACCGTTCGCGGCGGTGCTATCGGACGCATGCGTCGATCGCGGCGATCTTTCGCTCTATGCCGCCAGCGGTGCCGGCAAGGTCATCGGCGTCAGCGCGAGATATCGCGCGAACGGTCTCGCCGACCTCGGCTATCTCGAAGGCGACGCGCGCGCCTACGTCGACGGTGCGGTCGCGCCGGCCTGGTACGGGACCGGCGTCGAGGATTTCTTCGACGGCGGCTTCTACTTCGACCGCGGCGCCTTCGCGCGCCCGCTCGCGGGCGCGCCGCTCGTCGATTCCGACGGGAGCGGCGTGACCGCCGCGTACCGCTGGATGCTCGCCGATCCGATCGCCTACGCCAGTCGCCTGCGATTGACGCAGGAAGCCGGCTTCGCGCCGGCGCAACCGGTGCCGGCGTGCGTGCGCGCGGTCGTTCATGCGTACCGCGCGCCGCGCGCGAACGCCGTCGTCTACGACAGGTTCGACGTCGGCACGCCGGCCGCCGATGCGCACGCATACGCAGCGCCCGCGAATGCGACATGCGCGGCAGCGAACGGCGCGTTCGAAGACGAGCCGCCGACGCCGCGCAGCGCAACCCCGTGTGCGTATGCCGCCGGCAGCAGCCGGTTCACGTTCGACATCGCCGATGCGCTATCGCCGCTACGCCTGCGCAGGACGTTCGATGTCAGCGCCGGATCGCCGGGCGAGATCGCCGGCGCGCCCGCGGCGGAGATCCGTATCGATGGCGTCGTCGCCGGACGCTTCTCGCCGACGAGCGCGAATCCGCTTCGGCGCTGGCAGCAACAGGAAGTGCTGCTCGATCCCGGTGTCGGCGCGGGGCCGCATGTCTTCGAAATCGTGCCGGATTTCACCCCGAGTGCACCCGTTTTCGCCGAATCTGCCTACGAGCTCTCGGGCGGCTGGAAGGACGCCATCTTCGCCGACGGGTTCGAGCGGCCTTCATCTCGCGCCCTCTCCCGCATCGCGGGCGAGTGATCGTCGCGCGGCGCCCGACGCGTCGTTGCATCGAAGCGCGAGGCTTGCAGGCCCGCAGCCGATGCGACAAAGTTCAAAACACGAGGGATGGCCCGATCCGGACGAGGGGTACCGTTCCGGCGCCGATCGGGTTGAGATGAATACGCCGAGAAACGACACGCAGATCGACCGCGATGCCACCGAGGTCAGCGCGCCGCGCACGCCGCTACCGCAGCTCGGCGGTGCCGAGACGGAGCTCGACGAAGGCGATCGCCTCGGCGCATGGCGCCTCGTGCGCCGGCTCGCCAAAGGCGGCATGGGCGCGGTCTATCTCGCCGAGCGGGCCGACGGGCATTTCGAGCAGCGCGCCGCGATCAAGCTGATCCGCGGCGTGCCGAACGCCGACGTGCTCGTGCACTTCGCGCGCGAGCGGCAGATCCTCGCGACGCTGCAGCATCCGAACATCGCGCGCCTGCTCGACGGCGGCGCGACGCCGGCCGGCCAGCCGTATCTGGTCATGGAGTACGTCGAAGGCGAGCCGATCGACGCGTACTGCAAGGCGAATGCGCTGCCGCTCGATGCGCGCCTGCGCCTGTTCGAGGAAGTCTGCGCCGCGGTGCAGTTCGCGCACCAGCGGCTGATCGTGCACTGCGACCTGAAACCCTCGAACGTGCTCGTGCGCGCCGACGGCACGCCGGTGCTGCTCGATTTCGGCATCGCGCAGGCGCTCGACCGGCGCCGCGGACCGACCTCGACCGAGGCCGGCTACTTCACGCCGGGCTACGCGAGCCCCGAGCAGTTGCGCGGCGACGCGGTCGCGACGGCGACCGACGTCTATTCGCTGGGCCTGATCCTGTTCGAGCTCATTTCCGGCCGCAAGGCGCGCACGGACTCGACCGATCACACGGTCACGCTGCTCGGCGACGCCGCCGTGCGTCCGAGCGAGCTTGCGGTGGACGTGCCGTGGCGCGGTAGGCTCGCCGGCGATCTCGATGCGATCGTGCTGCGTGCGACGGCGTCGGAACCCTCGTCGCGCTACGCATCGGCCGAGGCGCTGGCCGACGATCTTCGCCGCCACCTCGCCTGGATGCCGGTCGCGGCGCGCGCGCCCACGCTGCCGTATCGCGCCGCGCGGTTGCTGCGCCGGCGCTGGCCCGCGTTCGCGGCGAGCCTCGTCGCCGCCTTGATGATCGCCGGCTTCACCTGGCGCCTCGCCGCCGAGCGCGATCGCGCGCTCGCGGCCGAGCGCGATGCGCGCGTCCAGCAGACCGCGGCCGAGCGCGTGAGCGCGTTTCTCGTCTCGGTGTTCGACGTGTCGAATCCGCGCCTCAACCAGAAGCGCGACGTCAGCGCGCGCGACGTGCTCGACCAGGGCGCATTGCGCATCGAGAGCGAGCTCGCCGATCAGCCGCGCGTCAAGGCGAAGCTGCTCGATACGCTCGGCACCGCCTACCGCTACATCGGCGAGCCCGCGAAGAGCATCGATCTGTTGCGCGAGAGCATCGCGCTGCACCTCGATCCGCGCGTCGACGAGCCGCTCAAGGCCGCGGCGACGCTGAGCCAGCTCGCGGTCGGCTATTCGAACAACGGCTATTCGCGCCAGGATGCCGAGGCGGCCGCGCGGCGCTCGCTCGAGCTGCGCCTGAAGAACGGCGGCAGCCCGCTCGACATTGGCGATTCGTACAACACGCTCGGCATCGTCCTGTCGAGCGAGGATCGCTTCGACGAAGCCGAGATCGCGCTGCAGAAGGGACTCGAGCTTCGTCGTGCCAACGGCGCCGACGATCACACCATCGCCTCGTCGTGGCACAACCTCGGCATGGTCGCAGCCGACCGCGGCGAATACGACGAGGCGCTCGCCGATTATCGCGAGTCGCTCCGGCTGCACGAGAAGGCGAGCGGCAAGCACACGCCCGAGTACCAGAAGACGCTGACCAACTACGGCGTGACGCTCGGCCGCGCCGGCAAGACCGCCGAGGCGGTGCCCGTGCTCGAGGAAAGCCTCGCGCTCGCCCACGACCTCTTCGGCGACGACAACGACAACATCGCGAACGTCGAGAACGAGCTCGGCTCGCTCTTTCACGACGAAGGCCATTTCCGCGATGCGATCAAGCACTACCGCGAGGCGATGCGCATCAACGAGCTGACGATGGGCGAGAACGGCGCCGAACGCGCCAAGCCGCTCAACAACCTCGCCTCGGCCTACGAGGACATGGGCGACTACGCGACCGCGATTCCGCTGTTTCGCGAGTCGCTCGAGATCCGCCACAAGGCGCTTTCGGCCGACGATCCGATGGTCATGCGCGCCGACTACAACCTCGGTCGCGCGCTGGCGAAGGCCGGCCTGCTCAAGGAAGCGAAGACGATCCTCGACAGCGTCCGCGTCGACTACGTCGAGCGCTACGGCGAAGCGAACCCGTCGACCGCAAAGGCCGAAATCTGGCTCGGCTATGCCGACGTGCGGCTCGGCGAGGTCGACGCGGCGGCGGCGCTGCTCGACAAGCTCGAGCTGTCGCCGGCGAAGTTCACGCCGCTGATGCGCGCGCAGCGCGACGGCCTGCGCGCGGAAATCGCCGCCGCCCGCCACGACGACGCGACGATGCTGGCAGCGCGCAAGGATGCGTGGGATCGGATGCGCGCGGGGCAGGGCGAGCAGCATCCGCTGACGGCGGAGGTGGGCATCGCGTATGCGACGGCGCTTGCGCAGACGGGACATGCGGCCGATGCGCGGGCGGTGGCGGAGCCGTTGAAGGCGATCGTCAATGAGGCGTTTGCGGATGGTTCGGCTGTGAAGCAAGAGCTGGAGCGGTGGAACTGACGTTCGCGCCGTCTAGGGTGATGGCAAGTCGATTCACCCTCGCACGCCGACGCTCTTATGGGTGTGTTCTCATTGGTTACTTTCTCTTGCGCGGCGAGAGAAAGTAACGGGTCGCCATGGATGGCGACCAAGCCACACATGGACGTGAGTCGGTTTTCGCGAAGCGGCGAAACCGAAGCAAAGCAAAATGGATTCCCGCGTCCGCGGGAACGACGAAGGTTGATTGGATTTGCCGCTTCCGCGGGAATGACGACGGAAGATGCGCACCAGCCGGCCCGGCATGTGCGATTCCCGCTCAATCCTTGCCTCGCGCAAGGCGAAGCATTCTTGCGCAGCGAACTTACAAAAAGAAAAGGCCGCTCATCGAGCGGCCCCTTCGCGCAAACGAACCGATCGAATCAAACCTTCGCAAATTTGACCGTCATATCGAGCATGCGATTCGAAAATCCCCACTCGTTGTCGTACCACGAAAACACCTTCACGAGCGTCCCCATGACGCGCGTCTGCGTCGCATCGTAGATCGACGACAGCGGATTGTGGTTGAAGTCGACCGAAACGAGCGGCTTGCGGTTGACGCCGATGATGCCCTTGAGCTTGCCGTTTGCGGCTTCGTCGATCGCCGCGTCGATTTCCTTCGCGCTGGTCTCGCGCTTGGCGACGAACACGAGATCGACGAGCGACACGTTGATCGTCGGCACGCGGATCGAAAGCCCGTCGAGCTTGCCGTTGAGCTCGGGCAGCACGAGGCCGACCGCGGCGGCGGCGCCGGTCTTGGTCGGAATCTGCGACATCGTCGCGGCGCGCGCGCGGCGCAGGTCCTTGTGGTACACGTCGGTCAGCACCTGATCGTTCGTGTACGAGTGGATCGTCGTCATCAGGCCGTGCACGATGCCGATCTTCTCGTGCAGCACCTTGGCGAGCGGCGCGAGGCAGTTCGTCGTGCACGAGGCATTCGAAATGACCGTGTCGCCCGGCTTGATCTGGTCTTCGTTGACGCCGTAGACGAACGTGCCGTCGACGTCCTTTTCGCCCGGCGCGGAGATGATCACCTTCTTCGCGCCGGCGGCGATGTGCGCGCTCGCCTTCGCCTTCGACGTGAAGAGACCCGTGCACTCGAGCACGATGTCGACGCCGAGGTCTTTCCAGGGTAGCTTCGACGGATCGCGCTCGGCGCACACCTTGATCCTGTCGCCGTTGACGACCAGATCGCCGCCGTCGACGCCGACTTCGCCCGGGAACTTGCCCTGCGCGGTGTCGTACTGGGTCAGGTGCGCGTTCGTTTCGGCATCGCCGAGATCGTTGATCGCGACGATCTTGATCTCGTTCGTGCGCCTGGATTCGTAGAGCGCGCGCAGGATGTTGCGCCCGATGCGCCCGTAGCCGTTGATGGCGACCTTGACAGCCATTGGAACCTCCGCGAAAGGAGAGTGGAAAGACGGGAGCGCGGATTCTACCGGCCCTCGATTTCGCGCGCACGGGCCACTTTCGTGGAGCCATTTGCCGAGCCGGCGCACGCGCGGCCGGCGCGGCCCGGTTATGATCCGGGCGGCCGGATTCGCGACGGCAAAGGGGGCCCGATGGCGGCCGACGACAGCATCGCCCTGACGATCACGCAGGAATCGGACTACGCGTTCCGCGTCGCGTTCGACGAAACCACTTTGCCTTCGCTGCTCGCCGACGAGATGCCGCCGGTCGGTGCCGGCCGCGGTCCCGATCCGACGCGGCTCCTCGCGGCCTCGATAGGAAACTGCCTCAGCGGAAGCCTCCTGTTCGCGCTGCGCAAGTTCAAAAACCTGCCGGGCACGATCGTCGCGCGCGTGCGCGTCGAGCACGCGCGCAACCCGCAGGGTCGCCTGCGCGTCGGCAAGATCGCCGTCGAGATCACGCTGCCGGAGGCCGCGGCGGACTACGCCGGGATCGGGCGAATCCTCGCGCAGTTCGAGCAGTTCTGCACGGTCACGGAGAGCGTGCGTGCCGGGGTGGCCGTCGAGGTCACGGTCAAGGACGGCACCGGTGCCGTGCTGCACGTCTCGGACGCGTCCGCGTGAGCGCGCCCGTCGTCCGCAGCTTTCATCACGCCGACAGCGGCACGTGGACGCATGTCGTGGTCGATCCGGCGACGCGGCACGCCGCGATCGTTGATGCCGTGCTCGACTACGACGCGCCGTCCGGCACGATCCGCACGGCGAGCGCGCAGCGCGTGCTCGAATATATCGCGACGGCCGGGCTCACGGTCGACTGGGTGCTCGAGACGCACGCGCACGCCGATCATCTGTCGGCCGGCGCGTGGCTGTGCGAACGCACCGGCGCGAAGCTCGGCGCGGGCGTCGGCATCATCGAGGTGCAGCGCACGTTCAAGCGGCTGCTCGAGCTCGGCGACGATTTCACGGCCGACGGATCCGCGTTCGACCGTTTGTTCGGCGACGGCGAGACATTCGCGATCGGCGAGATCGCCGTGCGCGTACTCGCGATGCCCGGGCACACGGCCGACAGCATCGCCTACGTCGCCGGCGATGCCGTGTTCGTCGGCGACACGCTGTTCGCGCCGAAATCCGGCTCGGCGCGCTGCGATTTCCCGGGCGGCGACGCGGCCGCGTTGCACGCGTCGATCCGGCGTCTCTACGAGCTGCCGGACGCGACGCGCGTGTTCCTCTGCCACGACTATCCCGCGGCGGACGCGGCACCGGTCGCCGAGATCGCGCTCGCCGAGCAGAAGCGCGGCAACGTTCACGTCCGCGACGACACCGACGCGGCGACGTTCGTCGCGCTGCGCACGACGCGCGATGCAACGCTCGCGGTGCCCAGGCTGCTCTGGCCTGCGGTCCAGTTCAACATTCGCGGCGGACGATTGCCGCCGGACGGCGCGTTCTTCCGGCTGCCGGTCGCGTTCGCCGCCGACGAGATGCCCGCGCCGGCGCGCATCGCCGGGACGGACGTCAGCGCAACGACCTGACCGCCGCGACGACGTGCTCGACCGTAAACCCGAAGTGCCTGAACAGCGCTTCGGCCGGTGCCGACGCGCCGAACGTGTCGATGCCGACGACGGCGCCGTCGAGGCCGACATACTTGCGCCAGTAGTCGGCGACGCCGGCTTCGACCGCGACGCGCTTCCTGCACCAGCCGGGCAGCACGCTCTCGCGGTACTCGACCGGCTGCGCGTCGAACACGTTCGGGCACGGCATCGAGACGACGCGGGCGGCAATGCCTTCGTCGGCGAGCGTGCGCATCGCCTGCACGGCGAGATCGACCTCGGAACCCGTCGCGATCAGGATCGCGTCGAACGTCGCGCTGCCCGGGTCGGCGAGCACGTAGCCGCCGCGCGAAATCGCGGCGACCTGCTCGTCGGTGCGGTGCTGGTGCGCGAGATTCTGCCGCGAGAACACGAGGCACGACGGCGCCTTCGCGCGCTCGATGGCGGCTTTCCACGCGATAGCCGATTCGACCGCGTCGCACGGACGCCAGACGTGGTTGTTGGGGATGTAGCGCAGGCCGGCGAGATGCTCGACCGGCTGATGCGTCGGGCCGTCCTCGCCGAGGCCGATCGAATCGTGCGTGTAGACATGGATCGCGTGCGCGGGGATCAGCGCGGACATGCGCACGGCGTTGCGCGCGTAGTCGGAGAACACGAGGAACGTCGCGTCGTACGGGACGAAGCCGCCGTGCAGCGCGAGACCGTTCGAGATCGCGCTCATCGCGAACTCGCGCACGCCGTAGTAGACGTAGTTCGCGTTCGGGTCGTTCGCGTTGACGTCCTTCGAGCCTTTCCAGATCGTGAGGTTGGAGCCGGCGAGGTCGGCCGAGCCGCCGATCAGCTCCGGCAGCTTCGGGCCGAACGCATCGAGCGCCATCTGCGAAGCCTTGCGCGAGGCGACCACCGGGCCTTCGGCCTGGAGCTTCTTCGCATACGCCGTCGCATGCGCGCCGAAATCGTCCGGCAGCCTGCCGCTCATGCGGCGCTCGAACTCGGCGGCGAGGTCGGGATTCGCGTTCCGATAGCGTGCAAACAGCGCGTTCCAGTTCGCCTCGCGCTCGGCGCCTTTCGCTTCGGCGTTCCACGCATCGTAGATGTCGTCGGGCACGACGAACGCCGGGTGGTCCAGCCGAGCGCCGCGCGCGCGGCCGCGACTTCGTCCTTGCCGAGCGCGGCGCCGTGGCACGCTTCCTTGCCCTGCTTG
>CALFNI010000582.1 GCA_937902695.1 uncultured Rhodanobacteraceae bacterium | reverse complement strand
TGCACGTTCGCTCCGACGACATCCAGGATGTCGCGCAGGAAAGCATCGCGCGCCTGCTGCGCTACCGCGACCAGGAGCCGCCCGACGCATGGATGGCGCTGCTCTATCGCATCGCGATCAATGTCGTGCGCGACCGGGCGCGCCGCGAGCATCGTGCGCCGTCCGGCGCGCCGGCCGTCGCAGGTGCCGAGGCGAGCGCGCCCGAGGCGGTCGCGACGGACGCGTCGCCCGAACAGCACGCGAGCGATCTTGAGGCGCTCGCGCGTGCCCGCGATGCGATCCTGCGCCTGCCGCCGCGTTGCCGCGCCGTCTACCTGATGCATCGCATCGAAGGGCAGAGCTATCCGGAGATCGCGCGGCGTTGCGGGATCTCGACGAAGGCGGTCGAAAAGCAGATGTCGCGCGCGCTCCGCGAGTTGCGCGGCGCGCGCGAGCTGCCTCCAGGCCAGGCGCGATGAGCCGCACGAACGACATCGCGCGACGGCAGGCCGCGGACTGGCTCGCGCGCCTTCTCGCAGCCGACGTCGGCGAACGCGAGCACGACGCATTCGAGCGCTGGTGCGCCGAGAGCGAAGCGAACGCCGATGCGTACGCCGCGATCGCGGCCGAACACGATTTCGCACGACTGCTCGCCGATGATCCGCTGATTCTCGCCGCGGCCCGCAAGGCACGCATCGCGTACGCCGGCCACGCGCCGACAGGCGGCATTCGCCGCTGGGCGGCGCTTGCCGCCGCCGCGGTCGTCGTCGTCGCGGCCGGCGCGGGCGCATGGCGCATGTATCACGACGCGGGATCGACCGCGGTGTTTACGACCGCGGTCGGCGAGCAGCGCGACGTCGTGCTCGCCGACGGAACGCGCCTCGTGCTCGACACCCAGACGCGCCTCGACGCGCGGCTGGATGGCGGCGCGCGCGAGCTCGTGCTCGGCGAAGGCCGCGTCGACGTCGACGTCGCGCGCGAACCGCGTCCGTTCTCGGTCGTCAGCGGACGCGGCGTCGTGCGCGACATCGGCACGCGCTTCGAGGTCGAGCGCCACGGCGAGGACGTCGCCGTGACGCTGATGTCCGGCGCGGTCAGCATCTCGCTTGCCGAGGCCGCCGGCGCGAGCGCAGCGACGCTCGCGCCGGGCCAGCAGGCGCGGTACGGCGCCGACGGCGGCATCGTCGTCGCCGAAGCCGAGGCGATCGAGGATGCGTCGGC
Organism: uncultured Rhodanobacteraceae bacterium; assembly: GCA_937902695.1. Taxonomy (GTDB): domain Bacteria; phylum Pseudomonadota; class Gammaproteobacteria; order Xanthomonadales; family Rhodanobacteraceae; genus Dokdonella_A. Next base: position 9,338 of record CALFNI010000582.1, on the reverse strand, counting down.
GTGGACCAAGGGCACGCTCGTGTTCAAGCAGCGGCGGCTCGCCGACCTCATCGCCGAGGTCAACCGCTACTCGACCGTGCAGATTCGCCTCGCCGACAGCTCGCTCGCGGAGCTTCGCGTCAGCGGCGTGTTCCACGTCGGCGACCAGGCGTCGCTGCTCGAAGCCTTGCGGACGGGCTGGGCAATCTCGACGAAGCAGACGTCCGATCGCGAGATCGAGCTGTCGCGAAAATAGCGCTCGCGAGCCTCGGAAACCGGCATCGGCACGCGCTGGCGTGTAAAACCGCCGCAAAGGCGCGGAATAGTCACCGGCGCCACGAGAAATCGCCGTAGAATCGGGCCGTTCTGATGACGCCATGGGGGAGTCATGCGGACTCGCCACTTCCTGCTCGTCGCGGCCGTGCTCGCTGTAGGCATGGCGCATGCGCAGTCGGGCCGACCAGCGCCCGACGACGGCATCGAGTTCCTGCCGCCCGCCGACGTGTCGGTGACGCTCGGCGACGGACTCGAGATCGTGTCGCCGGGGCAGTCCGTCCGCTGGACGCTGACGGTCAACAATGTCGGCATCAACGGACTCGCCGGCGTGCTCGTGACGACAGCGCTCTCGAGCAATCTCAGCCAGGTCACGTGGACGTGTCGCGCGACGACCGGATCGCAGTGCACGTCGAACGGCTTCGGCGCGCTGACCGACAGCATCGACATCGCGAGCCGCGGCAGCGTCAGCTACCGGATCGACGCGACGGTCGCCCCCGACGCGAGCGGCGAGGTCAGCGTCAGCGTCAGCGCGGCGACGCCGGCCGGCTACGTCGATCTGACGCCCGACAACAACCGCGCGACGGACACCGACACGGTGTACGACGGGGAGCTGATCTTCGCGGACGGGTTCGATCCCTGATCGCGACGGCTATTTTCCGATACAGAACGCGCTGAAGATCTCGCCGAGCAGGTCGTCGGTCGAGAACTCGCCGGTGATTTCGCCGAGCGCGCGCTGCACCTCGCGAAGCTCTTCGGCCGCCAGCTCGCCGGCGTTGCGTTCGACCAGCGCCGATGCGGCCGCGCCGAGATGCGTGCGCGCGCGTTCGAGGGCGCTGACGTGGCGCGCGCGCGCGGTCCACGCCCCGTCGCCGCCTGCGCCGGTTGCGAGGTCGCGCAGCTCGGCGTGCAGAAGATCCAGCCCGGCGCCGGTTTTCGCCGAGAGCCAGAGGTGCACGTCGTCGCCGCGATGCTCGCGACGCGCCGGGCGTTCGCAACGATCGATCTTGTTGTGCGCGACGATGCGGCGCGCGCCGGCCGGGACATCGGCGAGCAGCGCGACGTCGGCTTCGGCGTCGCCGTCGGCATCGGTGACGAGCAGCGCGACGTCGGCGCGCTCGAGCTCGGCGCGTGCACGGCGGATGCCTTCGCGCTCGATGACGTCGGGCGATTCGCGCAGGCCCGCCGTGTCGACGAGCGTCAGCGCGACACCGTCGATCTCGACCGTCTCGCGGACGAGATCGCGCGTCGTGCCGGCGATTTCGGTGACGATCGCCCGCTCGCTCGCGGCGAGCGCGTTGAGGAGACTCGACTTGCCGGCGTTCGGTCGGCCGACGATGACGACGTGCAACCCGTCGGCGAGACGCACGCCGCGGCGCGCGCCCTCGAGCAGCCCGGTGAGATCGGTGCGCGCGGCGGCGAGGTCGGCGCGAAGCTCGGGCGCCGCGAGAAAATCGATCTCTTCCTCGGGGAAGTCGATCGCGGCTTCGATCCAGACGCGAAGGCGCACGACGCCTGCCGTCAGCGCGCGAACGCGCCGCGAGAACTCGCCGTCGAGGCTGCGCAACGCCGCGCGCGCGGCGGTTTCGGAGCCGCTCGCTATCAGGTCGGCGACGGCTTCGGCCTGCGCGAGATCAACCTTGCCGTTGAGGAAGGCGCGCTCGGAGAACTCGCCCGGCCGCGCATGCCGCGCGCCGAGCTCGACGAGGCGCGCGACGAGGAGCCGCAGCACGACGGGGCTGCCATGTGTCTGCAGCTCCAGCACGTCTTCGCCCGTGTACGAGCGCGGCGCCTTGAAATAGAGCAGCAGGCCGCGGTCGATCGGCGCACCGTCGGCGTCGGCGAACGCGCAGTAGTGCGCGTGGCGCGGCGTCGGGTTGCGGCCGAGCAATGCACGCGCGATCGACGCCGTGGCGGCGCCGGAGACGCGGATCACGCCGATGCCACCTTCGCCTCGCGGCGTGGCCACGGCGGCGATGGTGTCGCGCGCGGTCATGCGCTCACGCTTTGGCCTTCTCGCCCGCGTCGATGCGCTTGGTGATGATCCACTGCTGCAGCAGCGAGAGCGTGCCGTTGACGGTCCAGTAGAGGACGAGGCCGGCCGGGAAGAACGCGAACAGCACCGAGAACGCGACCGGCATGATCTTCATCATCTTCGCCTGCATCGGATCCATGCCGGCGGACGGCGTGAGCATCTGCGTCGCGATCATCGCAAGGCCGTTCAGCACGGGCAGCACGAAATACGGATCGGGCGCGGACAGGTTCTGGATCCACAGGATGAAGGGCGCCTGGCGCAGCTCGACGCTTTCGAGCAGCACCCAGTACAGCGCGAAGAACACCGGAATCTGCACCAGCATCGGCAGGCAGCCGCCGAGCGGGTTGATCTTTTCCTTCTGGTACAGCTCCATCATCGCCTGGTTCATCTTCTGGCGATCGTCGCCGTAGCGCGCCTTCAAGGCCTCTATGCGCGGCTGCATCTTGCGCATGCGCGCCATCGAGCGGTACTGCGTTTCCGAAAGCTTGAAGAACGCGGCCTTGATCAGGACGACGAGCAGGATGATCGCGAAGCCCCAGTTGCCGGTCAGCTTGTGCAGCTGCGCGAGGATCCAGTGCAGCGGCTTGGAGATGACGGTGAGGACGCCGTAATCGACCGTCAGCGACAGGCCCGGCGCGACGTCATCGAGCGTCGACTGCAGCTTCGGGCCGACGTAGAGGCGTGCCGTGTCCGTCTTCGTCTCGCCCGGCTCGACCGTTATCGTCGGCGACAGCGTGCGCACCAGGTAGCGGGGCGCCTCGGCACCCTGCACGACAGCGGTCGTGTACTGATCGGTCTCGGCCGCATCGGGAATCCAGGCGGCGAAGAAGTAGTGCTGCAGCATCGCGGCCCAGCCGCCGGCGAAGCTCTTGTTGAGCGGTTCCTTCGCGAAGTTGTCGAACTTGAGTTTCTGGAACTTGTCGCTGGCGTTGTACCAGGCCGCGCCGACGAAGCTGTAGCGCTCGGTGTTGCTGTAGCCCTTGATGCCGCTGGTGTCGATGACCGGCGGGATGCGCTGCAGCTGGCGGTATGCGTTGCCGCTCCAGCTGGTGCCGCTCTTGTTGGTGATCTCCTCGCGCTGCTCGATCGCGTAGCTGCCGCGCTTGAACACGAACACCTTGCGCACGCTGACGCCCGAGGGATCGGTCCACGTCAGCGGCACTTCGACGCTGTCGACGCCGTCGGCGAGCGCGTAAGCGTTCTTTTCGGCGGCGAACGTCGCCGTGTGATCGGGCGCGGCCTGCGCGCTGACGAGGCCGCTCTGCGCCTCGAAGAAGTGCGCGGCGCTGTCGTCGAGCAGGCGCACCGGATGCGCGGTGTCCTTGGGCTGCTGCGGATAGGCGAGGAGATCGGCGGTGACGATGTTGCCGCCGCGCGTGTCGATCTCGATGCGCAGCACGTCGGTCGTGACGACGACGCGCGGCGCCGGTGCGTTCGACGGCGTGGCGGCGCCCGGCGTGGCGGGCGCGGGCACGCCCGGGCTCGCCGAGGGCGTCGTTGCGCTCGGCACTTCGCCGTTCGCGGGCGAGGCGGGCGCGCTGGCGGCGCCGGTGCTGGCCGCGATCGGCGTTTGCGCCGTCGATGGCGCGGCGACGTGGTTGTAGTCCTCCTGCCACGCGTTCCAGAGCAGATAGCTCAGGAACAGGAGCGCGATCAGGAGCAGGTTGCGAGGGCTCGTCATGGCGATCGATTCACGCGAGCGGGACGACGTCCCGGATCGGGGCCGTGGCGGTGCTCGGGGTCGGGGCGGCGGACTCGCCGCGTAGAAGTCGGAGAAGGAAGCGAAAAATCAGGCGCGCATTGTGCCGGTGCGCCGCGTGCCATTCAATCGCGGGCTATTCGCGCGCGACGGCAGCGAGGCGCCGCCACAGCGTCTGGAGGTCGGCGCGGAGCGTCGCGTTGTCGTGCGCGTCGGCGCTTTCGCGTGCGATCAGCAGGATGTCGATCGCCGGCAGCTCGCTGCGGATTTCGCGAAAGCTCTCGCGTGCGATGCGCTTGATGCGGTTGCGGCGCACGGCATCGGTCGAGACGCGGCGCGAGACGGCGAGGCCGAGCCGCGCGATGTCGGTGGTGCCGGCGACGGCCTGTGCGTTGAAGTGACGCACGCCGACGCGCTGGCCGGTGCGGCGCAGACGCAGGAAATCGGCGGGTCGGGTGACGCGGGCCGCGTGCGGGAAGCGTGCGCTGCCCATCGCGGTTTGAAAGCGCTTAGCCGGAGACGGTCAGGCGCTTGCGGCCCTTGGCACGGCGCGCATTGATGACCTTGCGGCCGCCGCGCGTCTTCATGCGCGCACGAAAGCCGTGGTCGCGCACGCGCTTGAGGTTGCTCGGTTGGTAGGTGCGCTTGGTCGCCATGACGGGCGGCTCGGGGATGGGAAAAAGGGCGCGGATGGTAGGCGCCGACGGAGCGCCATGTCAAGCGCAAAGCTGGCAGCGATACGGCGGCGGCGGTTAGACTCCCGCTTCTCGCCTGACGTCACACTACCCTCGCCCGCCCGGCCTCCCGCCGGCGGCGGCGGCCGCGGAAATCACTGGAAATCATGAACGATTTGTGGCGACGCTGTCTTGCGCGGCTCGAAGCGGAGTTCAGCGCCGAGGACGTGCATACCTACCTCGCGCCGCTGCAGGCGCGCGAGAGCGAGGCGGGCCTGACGCTGTGGGCGCCGAACGCGTACACGCTCGAGATCGTGCGCGAAAGCTACCTCCCGCAGATCAAGCGCGTGCTCGACCATCTCGCCGGACATGGCGTCGCCGTCAATCTCCAGGTCGGCGCGGCGTCGACCGGCGCCGAACGCAACGGCGAGCGCGCGCCGCGAAGCGCCAAGGCGGGCGAACGCCGCGCGCCGGAGCCGAATCTCGATCCGCACTACACGTTCGAAAGCTTCGTCGAGGGCAAGTCGAACCAGCTCGGCAAGGCCGCCGCGATGCAGGTCGCGCAGAATCCGGGGCGCGCCTACAACCCGCTGCTGCTCTACGGCGGCACGGGTCTCGGCAAGACGCATCTCATGCACGCGGCCGGCAACCTGATGCGCGCGCACAAGCCCGATACGAACGTGATGTATCTGCGCTCGGAGCAGTTCGTCAGCGGCATGGTGAAGGCGCTGCAGCAGAAGGACATGGACGATTTCAAGCGGCGCTTCCGCTCGGTCGATGCGCTCCTGATCGACGACATCCAGTTCTTCGCCGGCAAGAACACGACGCAGGAAGAGTTCTTCCACACGTTCAACGCGCTGATCGAGGGCAAGCAGCAGATCATCCTGACCTGCGATCGCTATCCCAAGGAAGTCGAGAACCTCGAACCGCGCCTGAAATCGCGGCTCGGCTGGGGCCTCAGCGTCGCGATCGAGCCGCCGGACTTCGAGACGCGCGCGGCGATCGTGCTGTCGAAGGCGCAGGCCAAAGGCGTCGATCTCCCCGAGGAGGTCGCCGTCCTGATGGCCAAGCGCATGCGCTCGAACGTGCGCGATCTCGAAGGCGCGCTCAATACGCTCGTCGCGCGCGCGAACTTCGAGGGACGCAAGATCGGCGCCGAGTTCGCGCAGGAAACGCTGCGCGATCTGCTGACCGTGCATGCGCAGGCGATCACGGTCCCTAACATCCAGAAGACCGTGGCAGACTACTACCAGCTGCGTCTTTCGGACATGCTTTCGAAGCGCCGAAGCCGCTCGGTTGCGCGGCCGCGACAGATGGCGATGACGCTCGCCAAGGAGCTGACCGAACACAGCCTGCCGGAGATCGGCGATGCGTTCGGCGGGCGCGATCACACGACCGTGCTGCATGCATGCCGGACGATCCGCGATCTCAGGGAAACCGACGGCAAGCTCCGGCAGGACTGGGAAAAACTGCTCCGCGTATTGACCGAATAGCGCGCCGGGAAGAACCTGTGGATAAGCCTTGGAGGAAAGATTCATCCACAATTGATCCACAGGCGGGACGCTGCATTATGAAGGCCGATATTCTGCTTTAAGCCTATGAATCTTAAGGTTTATTTACGTGTTTATCGGTTATTCACAAGACTAATAACCACAACTATCGCTTCGCTTAATCAAACCAGCGAAAGGATCAGCGCGACATGCGATTCAGCATTCAACGGGAAGCCCTCCTTCGGCGTTTGCAGCAGGTCGTCGGTGTCGTCGAACGGCGGCAGACCTTGCCCGTCCTGGCCAATCTCCTGGTCAATGTCGATTCCGGCGGCGTCGCGCTGACGGGTACCGATCTCGAAGTCGAGATGGTCGCCAGAACCGAGGCCGACGATCTCGATCCGGGCGAGGTGACCGTGCCGGCGCGGAAACTGTTCGACATCGTGCGGGCGCTGCCCGATGGCGTGACGATCAAGTTCGATCAGTCCGGCGAGCGCGCCGTGGTCAGCGCGGGCCGGAGCCGCTTCACGCTGGCGACGCTGCCGGCCACCGAGTTCCCGGTCATCGAGAACATCGAGCTCGTCGAGCGCGTGTCGCTGTCCGAGGCGACGCTGAAATCGCTGATGGAGCGCACGAGTTTCGCGATGGCGCACCAGGACGTGCGGTATTACTTGAACGGCATGCTGCTGGACCTTCGGGAGACTTCGCTCCGCTGCGTGTCGACCGATGGCCATCGCCTCGCGCTGGCCGAAACGAAGCTCGACACGCGGACCACCGCGAGCCGGCAGATCATCGTGCCGCGCAAGGGCGTCATCGAGCTGCAGGGCCTGTTCGAAGCCGGCGACGGCGTGGTCGAGCTCGAGTTCGGGCGGAATCATCTGCGCGTCAAGCGCGGCGGCGTCACCTTTACCTCGAAGCTGATCGATGGCCGGTTCCCCGATTACGAAGCGGTGGTGCCGATCAGTGCCGACAAGGAAGTGCGCGCGAACCGCGACGAGCTGCGCGCGGCGTTGCAGCGCGCGGCGATCCTCTCCAACGAGAAGTACCGCGGCGTGAAGCTCGAAGTCAGCCCGAACAAGCTGCGCATCGTTGCGCACAATCCCGAGCAGGAAGAGGCGGTCGAGGAGGTCGAGGCGAAGACGGGCGTCTCCGAGCTGAGCGTCGGCTTCAACGTCAACTACCTGCTCGACGCGCTGGGCGCGCTGACCGGCGACGACGTGATGCTGTGTCTGCGCGACGGCCAGTCGAGCTGCCTGATCAAGAAACCGGACAGCGACGAGACGCGGCACGTGATCATGCCGCTCCGGCTCTGACCGGCGCCCTCGCCGCCCGGATTTAGCGTGCGGCTCAGCCAGCTGCGGCTCGAGAACCTTCGCGCCTTCGCGGGCCTGACGATCGATCTCGATCCCCGCTGGAACGTGTTTGTCGGCGCCAATGGCGCCGGCAAGACGACCCTCCTCGAAGCGGCCTACCTTCTATCGCATGCCCGGTCGTTCCGCAGCGGACCCCGGGATGTGCTGGTCCGGCATGGCGCCGAGGGCTACAGCGTCTTCGGCCGCGTCGACCGCGATGGCGGGTCATCGAGCGGCCTGGGCCTTTCGCGACACGAGGGCACGCTGGAAGCGCGGGTCAATGGCACCGCGGCGCCGGTCGCCGACCTGCTCCGCATGATCGCCGTCGCCTGCTTCGAGCCGGGCTCTCACGAGCTGATTTCGGGCGCGTCGGAGGGCCGCCGCCGGTTCCTCGACTGGGGCGTGTTCCACGTGGAACAGGATTTTCTTCGCGTGTGGCGGTCGTTCCAGCGGGCTCTGCGCCAGCGCAATGCGCTCCTGCGCGGAAGCCCGTCCGCGGCCGATCTTGACCCCTGGGATCGCGAGCTGGCGCTCGCAGGCGCGACGCTCTCGTCGATGCGGGCGCACTACTTCGTCGATTTCTCGACGGCGGTTGCCGCGTCGCTGGGGGGGCTGCTGCCTGAGCTTGGCCGACCCTCGGTGTCGTTCGAGACCGGCTGGCGCAGCGCTGAGGATCCGCTGGAGATTCTCGCCGCCTCGCGAGAGGACGATCTCCGCCGCGGATTCACCACGCGCGGCCCGCACCGTGCCGACTGGTCGATCGCCTTCGAGCACGCGCCGCGTCGCGAGCACCTGTCGCGCGGACAGGAAAAGCTTTGCGCGTTGGCCTGCATCCTCGCGCAGGCGCGCGTCTTCGCGCAGGCGCGCGGCGAGTGGCCGGTGATATGCATCGACGACCTTGCTTCGGAGCTCGATGGGCCCCATCAAGAAGTGCTCGTGCAGTCGCTGCGCGCCGTCGATGCGCAGATCCTGATCACCGGCACGCACCAACCCGAGGCACTGGCAGCGAGCGGCATCAGCGCCGCGATGTTCCACGTGGAACCGGGCCGGGCAGGCCGGCTGCTATAATGAGCGATTCGCCACACGAGTGACCCAGGCGTCGCGGCCGGGTTCGTTCTTCGCGCATACCGGAAGCCCATGTCCGACCAACACGATTCGTACGATTCCAGTAAAATCAAGGTCTTGAAGGGCCTCGAGGCCGTCCGCAAGCGGCCCGGCATGTACATCGGCGACACCGATGACGGCACCGGCCTCCACCACATGGTTTTCGAAGTCGTCGACAACTCGGTCGACGAGGCGCTCGCCGGCTACTGCGACCACATCGTCGTCACGATCCACGCCGACGGATCGGTCAGCGTCGTCGACAACGGGCGCGGCATCCCGGTCGACATGCAGCCCGAAGAAGGCCGTTCGGCCGCCGAAGTCGTCATGACGGTCCTGCATGCGGGCGGCAAGTTCGACGACAACAGCTACAAGGTGTCCGGCGGACTCCACGGCGTCGGCGTCTCGGTTGTTAATGCGCTTTCCGATCACCTGATCCTGACGATCTACCGCGACGGTCACGAGCATCGCCAGGAATACACGCTCGGCGAGCCGCGCTATCCGCTGAAGGTCGTCGGTCCGTCGAGCCGGCGCGGCACGACGGTGCGCTTCCATCCGAGCCCGACAATTTTCACAAATACAGAATTCCACTACGACATCCTGGCCAAGCGCCTGCGCGAGCTGTCGTTCCTCAATTCGGGCGTCAAGATCGAGCTCTACGACGAGCGCACGGAGAAGCACGACGTATTCCAGTACGAGGGCGGCATCCGCTCGTTCGTCGAGCATCTCGCGCACCTG
>CALFNI010000581.1 GCA_937902695.1 uncultured Rhodanobacteraceae bacterium | reverse complement strand
GGTTCGCCGCCTTGGCCGGCACCACGTAGTACATCGGCTGTCCCGGCAGGCCCGGCTTCGGCAGCTCGAGCTTGACCGACGGATTCATCTTGCCGTCGGCAAGCCACGTGTAGAACATGTCGACCCACACCGGGCCGATCGCGATTTCGCCGCGATTGAGCATGTCGAGCGTGCCCGCATTGCCCGGCGTCATCACGACATATTTGTTGAAGTCCTTGAGGCTTTCGAGCGACTTGTCGATCGTCGCCTTCTTGGCCGGATCGTACGGGCCTTGCTCGAGCTGCTTCGCCATGCCGCTGTTGGCTTCCACCCAGCCCATGACGAAGCCGACGCCCGACATGCCGCCCTTGACGCCGTTGTAGCCGAACTGCTTGGGATTCTTCTTCACCCATTCGGCGAGCTCGGCGAAGCTCTTCGGCGGGTTCTTCACGACGTCGGAGTTGTAGGCGAACACGATCTGGCTGTGGAACATCGGGATGACGTAGCCGCCGACGTTGGTGCCGAGCGCGTTGGTCGCGCTGTCGCGCGAAATCAGCTTGCCGGCGGCGATGTCCTTCGTGTACGGCGAGAGCAGCTGGTCCTTCATCATCGTCGCAGCGCCGCGCTGGTGGACGACCGCGACATCGATGTCCCACGTGGCGGAATTGGCGCTCTTTTCGGCGGACAGCTTTTCGTAGATCTTCTGCGAGCCGGCGTCGCCGGGTCCGGTGCCGACGGCGCGCACCTTGACGCCGGGATTCTGTGCCTCGAATTTCGGGCCCAGGAAGTTGTTGACGTAGTCGACCATGTTCTGGTCGCCGGCGGTGACGACGTTGAGCGTCGTGTCCGCGGTGGCCGGCAGTGACAATGCCAGCAGCGACGCGGCGAATGCGGCGCCGCAAAAGCTCAGTTTGCGCATCGATCTCTCCTCAGTGATTTTGTGCTGCGATAGGCGCGTTGGTCTGCCGCGCGGACCCGTGTTCCGGCCCGAACAGCAGCAATACATCGGGAGCGACGGCGATCCGCACGCTGGCGCCTTCCGCGCGCGAGGCTTCGTCGTCCACCCAGACTTCGTCGTTGCCGGCGCGGATCCGGTAGCGGAATCCGTTGCCGAGGTAAATGCGTTGCGCGACCACGCCATCGAGCAGCAGCGAGCCTGCTTCGGTGGCCGTCGCGGATTCGATCAGCCGTGCGCAGTCGCCGCGAAAATGCGCGTGCGTGGTGGCCGCCGCGGAATCCGCCGCCGCCGTCCAGCCATTGCCGGCGCGCATGACCGCCAGCGAGTTGTCGGCGCCCATGAACCCGGCCACGAACGACGACGCCGGGCGGTGGAAGATCTCCTCGGGCGTGCCGAGCTGCGCGATCCGGCCGGCGTCGATGACGGCGATGCGATCGGCGAGCGTCAGCGCCTCCTCGCGATCGTGCGTCACGTACACGGCGGTGATGCCGACGCGCTTTTGCAGTGCGCGCAGCTCGTGCCGCAGTTCGATGCGCACCTTGTAGTCGAGGTTGGACATCGGCTCGTCGAGCAGCAGCACCGAGGGATCGACCGCCAGCGCGCGGCCGAGCGCGACGCGCTGCTTCTGCCCGCCGGAGAGCTGCGAGATCGAGCGCTTCTGGTAGCCGTCGAGCTGCATCAGCTTCAGCATTTCGCCGACGCGCTCCGCGATCGCGTCCTTTTTCCAGCCGCGCATCCGCAATCCGTAGCCGATGTTGGCCGCGACATCGAGGTGCGGCCACAGCGCGTACGACTGGAACATCATCGCCGTGCCGCGCGCCTCGGGCGCCAACCGGGTGATGTCGCGCCCGTCGATGGTGATCCGGCCCGCGGTCGGCGTGACGAATCCGGCGATCGAACGCAGCAGCGTGGTCTTGCCGCAACCCGAGCTGCCGAGCAGCGCGATCAGCTCGCCCTTCGCGACCGACAGCGAAACGTCGTCGAGCACCTTGGTCGTGCCATAGGCGGCCGAAACGTGCTGGATGTCGAGATAGGGGGCGGGACGTGCGGGGTCTGCGTTATCCATGCGTGAAGTGCGCAAGCGTCGCCGGCTTCGGTGAACGCAAGATGATTCGCCGGTGACGCCTTGATGTCAAGGCATCGTGCAATTGACATGCATCCGCGCGGAGTAGACTTTTACCTCAAGCGGCTGCAATCCGGCGCCGCGGGCGTCCATGGGATGCCGTCTCTGGGAGTAAACGATGGGCCTGATCGATTTCATGAAGGATGCGGGAGAAAAGCTGTTCGGCCACGGTAACGCGCAGGCGTCGATGGCGGCGGCCAAGAGCGATCCGTCGAATGACGCCAAGATCGCCGCCGCGAACTCGGCGGCCGGTGATGCGATTGTCACCTACATCAAGTCGCAGCACCTCGATGCGACCGGGTTGACGGTCACGTTCGACGGCGCGTCGTCGACCGTGAGCGTGTTCGGTGTCGCACCCGACCAGGCGACGCGCGAAAAAATCGTGCTGTGCTGCGGCAACGTCTCGGGTGTCGCGCAGGTCAAGGACATGATGTCGGTCGACCAGAGCGAGCCCGAGTCGAAATACTACACGGTCGTGTCGGGCGACACGTTATCGAAGATCAGCAAGCAGTTCTACGGCGACGCCAACAAGTACATGAAGATCTTCGAGGCCAACAAGCCGATGCTGTCCGACCCCAACAAGATCTATCCGGGACAGAACCTGCGCATACCGGCGCAGTGATGCAATCCGCCGATCGGCCGTGGCTGCTGCTGGCGTCGCCCGGTCCGAGTGACGGCGGCGATGTCGTGCCGATCGGCGATCCCGATGACGACGAGGGCTATGGCGACGAGGATGGCGAGGACGAAGAGGATGACGACGATGACGACGAAGAGCCCTGGCAGGTACGCGGCTAGCCGAGCTTCCGCTTCAGCATCGCGTTGACCTGCGCCGGGTTGGCCTTGCCGCGCGTGGCCGCCATCGCCTTGCCCACCAGCGCGTTGAACGCCTTTTCCTTGCCCGCGCGGAATTCCGCGACGATCGCCGGATTGGCGGCGAGCACGTCGTCGACGATGCGCTCGATCGCGCCGCTGTCGGAAATCTGCTTCAGCCCGCGCGCATCGATGATCGCGTCGACGCTGCCTTCGCCTTTCCACAGCGCGTCGAACACGTCCTTCGCGGTCTTGCCGGACAGTGTGCCGTCGCGTACGCGCGTGATGAGCTGCGCGAGCGCCGGTGCGGCGACGGGGGACTCGGCGATCGACGTGTCGTTGCGATGCAATGCCGCCGCGAGCTCGCCGTGCATCCAGTTGGCGACGTGCTTCGCCCCGTCGGCATCGGCCTCCGGCAACGCGCCGATCGCATCCTCGAAATAGCGCGCGTCTTCACGCGATGCGGTGAGCAGCGCGGCGTCGTGCGGCGCAAGCGCGTAGCGGGCGCCCAGCCGCGCGCGCATCGCCTGCGGCAGCTCGGGCAGTTCCGCCCTGACACGCGCGATCCACGCGTCGTCGATCGCGAGCGGCGGCAGGTCGGGGTCGGGGAAATAGCGATAGTCCTGCGCGTCCTCCTTGCTGCGCATCGGCCGCGTCTCGTCGTTGTCCGAATCGTAGAGCCGCGTCTCCTGCACGACGCGCCCGCCATCCTCGATCAACTCGATCTGGCGACGGACCTCGAACTCGATCGCTTTCTCGAGGAAACGGAAGCTGTTGAGATTCTTGATCTCGCAGCGCGTGCCGAATTCGACCTGTCCGAACGGGCGCACCGAGACGTTGGCGTCGCAGCGGAAGCTGCCTTCCTGCATGTTGCCGTCGCAGATGCCG
>CALFNI010000580.1 GCA_937902695.1 uncultured Rhodanobacteraceae bacterium | reverse complement strand
TGCCGCGCGGCCGCGTGGTCGAGATCTACGGCCCGGAATCGTCCGGCAAGACCACCATGACGCTGCAGGCGATCGCCAGCTGCCAGCGCGCCGGCGGCACCGCCGCGTTCATCGACGCCGAGCACGCGCTCGACCCGACCTATGCCGAGAAGCTCGGCGTCAACGTCGACGACCTGCTGGTGTCGCAGCCGGACACCGGCGAGCAGGCGCTGGAGATCGCCGACATGCTGGTGCGCTCGAACTCCGTCGACGTCGTCGTGATCGATTCGGTCGCGGCGCTGACGCCGAAGGCCGAGATCGAGGGCGAAATGGGCGATTCGCACGTCGGCCTGCAGGCGCGGCTGATGAGCCAGGCGCTGCGCAAGCTGACCGCGAACATCAAGAAGTCCGGCACCCTGGTGATCTTCATCAACCAGATCCGCATGAAGATCGGCGTGATGTTCGGCAGCCCGGAAACGACGACCGGCGGCAACGCGCTGAAGTTCTACGCGTCGGTGCGCCTGGACATCCGCCGCATCGGCAGCATCAAGCGCGGCGAGGAAGTGATCGGTTCGGAGACGCGGGTCAAGGTCGTCAAGAACAAGGTCGCGCCGCCGTTCCGCCAGGCCGAGTTCGAGATCCTCTACGGCGAGGGCTCGTCGCGCGAAGGCGAACTGATCGAACTCGGCGTCGCCCACAACCTGGTCGAGAAGTCCGGCGCCTGGTACAGCTACAACGGCGACCGCATCGGCCAGGGCAAGGACAACACGCGCCTGTACCTCAAGGAGCATCCGGAGATAGCGGCGGCGATCGACGCGCAGCTGCGCGCGAAGCTGCTGGCGAAGCCGGAGAAGGCGGTCGCCGCGGTCGCCGTCGAGGTCGAGGAGGAGGCGTAGCCGCTTGCCGCGCGGGCGCAAGCCGCAGGACGACACGCGCAGCGTATACGACAAGGCGCTGGGCCTGCTTGCGCGGCGCGAGCATTCCGCGCGCGAACTGAAGACCAAGCTCGCCGTGCGCGGACATGCCACAGGCGAGGCGGCCCCGGCGATCGCGCGGCTGCGGGACCAGCACTACCAGAGCGACGAACGTTTCGCGGCGAGCCTGTCGCGCCGCCGCGCCGCGCAGGGATACGGGCCGCGCCGGATCGAGGCCGAGCTGAGGATGCACGGACTCGTCGATGCGGCGATCCGCGACGCGGTCGCCGGGCTCGACATCGACTGGACGCGACTCGCGTCCGGCCAGCTGCTCCGGCGTTTCGGCGGCGGGCCCGCCGCCGACCGCGCGGAACGCGCGAAGCGCGCCGGCTTTCTCTTGCGCCGCGGCTTCGATCCGGCGACAGTACGCGCCGTCACGCGCGCCGAAGTGGACGATCCAGGGCCCGATTTCGATTGAGGAAGGCGGTTCCGGACGGTTTCGGCGTGTCCGGTTTTCGTCCTTTTCCGATTCGGCCCTCATGAAGACTTCTGAAATCCGCTCCGCGTTCCTGGAGTTCTTCCGCTCCAGGGGCCACACGATCGTGCCGTCGAGTTCGCTGGTGCCAGCCAACGATCCGACCCTTCTGTTCACGAACTCCGGCATGGTGCAGTTCAAGAACGTGTTTCTCGGCAGCGAGAAGCTCGGCTTCGTGCGCGCAGCCGACGTGCAGCGCTGCCTGCGCGCCGGCGGCAAGCACAACGAC
>CALFNI010000579.1 GCA_937902695.1 uncultured Rhodanobacteraceae bacterium | reverse complement strand
GGTGGGCGGTATAGGGATCGAACCTATGACCCCTACCATGTCAAGGTAGTGCTCTACCGCTGAGCTAACCGCCCGCCGACCCCGCTGTCGCGAGGGGCGCGCAAGGTAGCACAGCCTCGCCGGGGCGACAACCGCGGCGAGCGGGCCATCACGCCGAACCAGCGCGCGGCTCTCGCCCACCGGCGGCGCGGCGAACGCTATCCGATAAGTCCCTGCTCGCGAATGCGATGGATCTCGTCGCGCACGCGCGCGGCATCCTCGAACTCGAGATCCTGCGCGTGCTTGTACATCTGCGCTTCGAGCCGTCGCAGCGTCGATGCGACCTGATCGGGCGACAGCGTCCGGTAGTCGGTCGTCGGCTCGGCCACGCGAAGCCCGCGCGACGCGCCGCGACCCCGGCCTCGCCCGCCGTCGGCGTCCGCGCGCGCGCCTTCCATGATGTCCGTGATCTTCTTGATGACTGATTTGGGCGTGATCCCGTGCGCGAGGTTGTATTCGACCTGGCGGCTGCGGCGCCGGTCGGTCTCCTCGATCGCCGCCTTCATCGACTTCGTCATCACGTCCGCATAAAGGATTGCCTTGCCGCGGAGGTTGCGCGCCGCGCGGCCGATCGTCTGGATCAGCGAGCCCGCCGAGCGCAGATAGCCTTCCTTGTCCGCGTCGAGGATCGCGACCAGCGATACCTCCGGAATGTCGAGGCCTTCGCGCAACAGGTTGATGCCGACCAGCACATCGAACTTGCCGAGCCGCAGGTCGCGGATGATCTCGACGCGCTCGACGGTTTCGATATCCGAGTGCAGGTAACGGACGCGAACGCCGTGTTCCTCCAGATATTCGGTCAGGTTCTCGGACATGCGCTTGGTCAGCGTCGTCACGAGCACGCGATCGCCGATCGAAACGCGGTCGTGGATCTCGGTGAGGAGATCATCGACCTGCGTGCGCACCGGACGCACTTCGACCTCGGGATCGACGAGCCCGGTCGGACGCACGACGAGCTCGATCACGTTGCCGGACGACTTGCCGATCTCGTACGGCCCCGGCGTCGCGGACACGAACACGGTACGCGGCGCACGGCCTTCCCATTCCTCGAACTTGAGCGGCCGGTTGTCGAGCGCCGACGGCAGCCGGAAACCGAACTCGACCAGCGTCTCCTTGCGCGAGCGGTCGCCCTTGTACATCGCGCCGAGCTGCGGAATCGTGACGTGCGATTCGTCGACGACGAGCAGCGCGTCGGGCGGCAGGTAGTCGAACAGCGTCGGCGGCGGCTCGCCCGGCGCGCGCCGGGTCAGGTGCCGCGAGTAGTTCTCGATGCCGTTGCAGTAGCCGATCTCGGCCATCATCTCGACGTCGAACTGCGTGCGCTGCTGCAGGCGCTGCGCCTCGACGAGCTTGTTGGCCTTGTAGAGCTGGTCGAGGCGCTCCTTGAGCTCGGCCTTGATCGTGTCGACCGCGTTCAGCACGCTGTCGCGCGTCGTCGCGTAGTGCGTCTTCGGGTAGACCGTGAAGCGCGGCACCTTGCGCATGACTTCGCCGGTCAGCGGATCGAAGATCGCAAGATTCTCGATGTCGCCGTCGAAAAGCTCGATGCGGAGCGCCTCGGCTTCCGACTCGGCCGGAAACACATCGATGACCTCGCCGCGCACGCGATAGGTGCCGCGCCGGAGCTCGTAGTCGCCGCGCGTGTACTGAAGCTCGGTCAGATGGCGGATCAGCTTGCGCTGATCGGTGTGCTCGCCGCGCATCAGGTGCATGCGCATCTTGAGGTAGTCGTCGGGATCGCCGAGGCCGTAGATCGCCGACACCGTCGCGACGATGAGCGCATCCGAGCGCGACAGCAGCGCTTTCGTCGCCGAGAGCCGCATCTGCTCGATGTGCTCGTTGATCGACGCGTCCTTCTCGATGTACGTGTCGCTCGAAGGCACGTAGGCCTCCGGCTGGTAGTAGTCGTAGTAGCTGACGAAGTATTCGACCGAGTTGTGCGGGAAGAACTCCTTGAACTCGCCGTAGAGCTGCGCGGCGAGCGTCTTGTTCGGCGCGAGGACCAGCGTCGGTTTCTGGATGTTCTCGATGACGTTGGCGATCGTGTACGTCTTGCCGGAGCCCGTCACGCCGAGCAGCGTCTGCTGGGCGAGGCCGGCCTCGAAGTTTTCGGAGATGCGCCGGATCGCCGCGGGCTGATCGCCGGCGGGCTGATAGGGGGCGACGAGTTGAAAGCGATCTGTCATGCGGTCCTGCTTGCGCGGTGAAAGTATAAGGGGCCTGCCAGCGCTTCCTGCGCGAGGCGTCGTTCATTTCCTACATGCGTGTCGTCGGAGTTGCGATCGCCGCAGCGGAGCCCGCTGCCTAGCATGCCGGTCCATCGAATCACTCGTATCGACGGAGACCTCCCATGCAGACGACGACACCGAACGCCCGCGGCCTCACGCTGATCGAGCTCCTGATCGCGCTCGCCGTGCTCGCGATCCTCTCCGCGTGCGCCGCGCCGGCATTCGGCAACCTCATCTCGAGCACCGGTGCGCGCGCCTCGCGCAGCAGCTTTGTCGCCGCGCTCAATACGGCCCGCATCTTCGCGGCCAGCAAGAGCGCGCACGTCGTCGTCTGTCCGAGCGCCGATGGACGATATTGTGGCCAGACGACCGAATGGCAACACGGCTGGCTGGTCTTCGTCGATGCCGACAACGACGACCGGCGCGACGACGCCGAGGAGCTGCTCGCGGTCGGGGAGCGTCAGCCAGAGGGCACCGCCATCCTCAGCACCGCCGGCCGCACGCACGTCGACTACCGCCCGGACGGCAGCGCGACCGGCTCGAACGTGACGTTCACGGTCTGCGACCGCCGCGGCGCCGGCGACGCGACCGCGCTCGTCATCAACAACGCGGGCCGCGTCCGCACGGGCAAGCCGACCGCCGCCGCGGCCGCGGCCTGCGAGACCGTTCTCGACGCCCCCGGTGCTTGACGCTGGAAACAGGCCCCAAGACAATAGGCGGCTCGCCCGAATAGCTCAGCCGGTTAGAGCATCTGACTGTTAATCAGAGGGTCGTTGGTTCGAGTCCAACTTCGGGCGCCATACCGCAAACCCGCCCCATGGCGGGTTTTTCGTTTTCAGCGCCGCCCCATCCGCGCATCGAGGCTGTAGCGTCCCGCGCCATGTGCCGCGAGCACGCAGAAGCCACCCGCCATCGCGACGTTCTTCCAGACGTTGATCGCCTGCATCTGATCGGCGAAGTGCGGCAGATGGAACAGGGCCGCCGCTGCGATCGAGAACACCGCGAGGGCGAGCGCGACCCAGCGCGTGAAGAGGCCGAGCACGATCGCGATGCCGCCGCCGAGCTCGAGCGCGATCACGAGCGGCAGCAGGATGCCGGGCACGCCGGCCGATTCCATGTACTGCGCAGTGCCGGCATAGGCCGCAATCTTGCCCCAGCCGGAATCGATGAAAAGCCACGCGAGTCCCACGCGGCCGAGCACGACGAGCCAATCGTTCACGACGTTCACCTCCAGCGGACGTGCGAGCCGCACGCGTGCCGACGATGCCAGCCCGCGCGCCCGGAAAAAACCCCGGTCCTCGACGGACCGGGGCTCGCCCTCCCCTCACCCAACCCGGGGCGCGGTGCCGCGAGCGCAAGCGCGGCTGAAATGGCGCTCCGCAGGGGTCACGGAGCGCCAGGGTCTGGTGGCGACGGCAGGTGGGACTGCCGCCGCCGGTGCCGTCCGTGGCAGATCCTTTCGGATCGTTCCCAGGTGGCCCTGACGGGCCGCGCCACCGGTGGCGCGGCTCGGCTTCCGCTACCGCCTGGCGCGGCGGAAGCCTCGAATCGCGCCGCAAGCTAGCAGCCGGCGATTGCCACCGTCAAGCTGTAACTTTACGCAAGTCATTGAAAACGTTTAATTTATTGTGCGTCGCAATACACATGTCCGGACAAATCTGCGCGCCGCAAACTTGTCCGGACAGCAGAATACGCCGCCGAATGGGCGTCCACACGGAAAGAGATCTAGACGTCCCTACGTCCGTTCAGCGACGGAACGCATGTATCGACTTCGGACGCCTGACCCACAGGATCGCGGTCAGAAACAGCATGATCGGCGCGCTCCAGTACATCGCCTTGATCAGGCGATGCGTCGCGTTCCAGGTCGAGCTGAAGATGACATCCATCGCGGCGGTCGGGTCGTCCTTGATGCGATCGAGCCCTTCGGCGAAGGCGTCCGTGAGACGCGCGGTGGCGTAGTCGCCGAGCGAGGGCAACGCTTCGTCGAGCGGCGTGCCGATCGCTATGTAGGTCGTGGCGAGCGGCGCTTCGCGCCGCGCGGAATCGGCGATGCCCGGCCCCACTCCCGGCAGCGACGTCACGCCGCCCCACACCACGATGTCGTAGAGAAAGCAGATCGCGAACAGCACCATCGCGATGGCGTGCAGCTGGCTCTTCATGGCGTCCTCCGCGGATGCATCGTAATGCCAAACGCGGCGCAAGCACCGTGACGAGGTTCGGGATCGCGCGGTTTTCGCGCCGCCTCAGAACATGCCGGTTTCGAGCCGCGCCGCGTCGGACATCATCGCCTGATTCCACGGCGGGTCGAACACCAGATCGACGTCGGCCTCGACGACCGTCGGGATCATCTCGAGCTTGGTGGACACGTCATCGACGAGGATGTCGCCCATGCCGCAGCCTGGCGCGGTCAGCGTCATCTCGACGTTGACCTTTCGCATGCCGTCGTCGAGCCGTTCCACGACGCAGCTGTAGACCAGCCCAAGCTCGACGATGTTGATCGGAATCTCGGGATCGAAGCACGTGCGCAGCTGCTGCCAGACGAGCTTCTCGACGTCTTCGTCGCCGGCGCCTTCGGGCAGTTCGAGCGCCGGCGGCGGCTCCTTGCCGAGCGCGTCGGCGTCGGCGCCGCGAATGCGGAACAGGTTGCCGTCGACGTACACCGTGAAGCTTCCGCCGAGCGCCTGCGTGACATAGCCGACTTGACCCGCGGGCAGCGTCACCGTCTCGCCCTGGGGCACCATGACGGCGGCGCAATCGCGCTCGAATCGGATCGGTTCGGAGGTCTGGCTATAGCCCATCGTGTGTCGTGGAGACTGCTGTGGTGGCGGCCGCGTCGCGGGCGCGCATTATGCCTGCGCGATGTCGGTTACCGATGTCTGGGCGCAGGCGCGCCGTTCAATGGCGCGGCTCACGCGGCGACGCCGGGCCGCGCCGCGAGCCCCACCTCGGCGATGCATTTCCCGAAAAGTCGCATCGCCGCCTCGATGTCCTGCGGCGGCAAGCTGGCGTAGCCCAGCACGAGTCCCGGCCGCGGCGGCGCCTTGAGGCAATACGGCGCGATCGCGTAAAGGCCGAGGCCGCGCGTGCGCGCGTGCTCGATCAGGCGCTCGCAATCGGCGTGCGTGACGCCGTTCAGCCACGCGGTCAGGTGCATGCCGGCGTTCGAATCGACGACCTCGACGATGCCGGCGCCCTGCCGGGCGAGCCCGCTCAGCATCGCCGTGCGGCGCGCGCGGAGCGTCTGCGCGGCGCGGCGCAGATGACGCTCGAATCCGCCGTCGGCCATGAAGCGCGCCAGCGCCGCCTGCTCGAGCGCGTTGCAGCCGCGATCCTCGAGCCATTTCGCCGCGACGAACGCATCGCGCAGCGACGGCGGCAGCACCATGTAGCCGAGGCGGAGCGCCGGAAACAGCGCTTTCGAAAAACTGCCGATGTAGATCACGCGACTGTCGCGATCGAGCGATTTCAGCGCGGCGAGCGGCCGGCCGCCGTAGCGGAACTCGCCGTCGTAATCGTCCTCGATCAGCCACGCGCGCTGCGCCGCGGCCCATTCGAGCAGCTCGACGCGGCGGCCGAGCGGCAACAGCGCACCGGTCGGAAACTGGTGCGACGGCGTCACGACGGCGAGGCGCGCATCCTCGGGCAGCGCGGACGGCACCAGGCCTTCGGCATCGACGCGGCAGCCGCGCACGTGCGCGCCGTGCGCGACGAACACCTGGCGCGCGCCGCGATAGTGCGGATCTTCGAGCACCACCGTTTCGGTCGGCCCGAGCAATACGCGCGCGGCGAGCGCGAACGCCTGCTGCGTCCCGGAGACGATCAGCACGTCATCCGGCGTCGCGGGCACGCCGCGGCGTCGGGCGAGGTAATCGCAGATCTGCTCGCGCAGCGCGAGGAAGCCCTGCGCGTCGGGATAGTCGAACTCGACATGCTCGGCCGCGCGATTCAACTCGCGTCGCCAGACGCTTGCGAGCATCGGATTGGCGAGCGGCAATCCATATTGCAGGTTGTAGCGCAGGCCCTGGTGCTGGCGCCCCGGAATCGCGCGGCCGTCGAAGTTCGCGACGACGCGCCGCGCGAACGCGGAGAGCGGCGCCACCAGCGTCGCACCGCTGCGCCGCTGCGGCTGCGGGCTGCCGACGCTCGCCACGTAGCTTCCGGAACCGACGCGGCCGACGAGAAAGCCTTCGGCCTGCAGCTGCTCGTACGCGGCGAGCACCGTGTTGCGCGAAATGTCGAGCTCGCGCGCGAGCGAGCGGCTCGCCGGCAGCCGTGCGCCGGCGGCGAAGCGGCCGTCGAGGATCGCGCCTTTCAGCGAGCGGATCAGCTGCGCGTAGCGCGGCCCTTCGCCATCGAGATCGAGGTACATCTGATTGGCTCCATCATTGCCGGAGATGGTGGCGCTCCATGGTACCAATAATCGGCTCTAGAGTTGTGCGGTCCTTTCGCGGAGCCGCGCCGATGTCGCAAACGCCCGATCCGGCCGCCGAAGGCCGCGCTCCGCGCGGCGCGCGCCATCGCGTCGAGCGTACGCGGGCGCGTGCGCGCTACGACCGCGACGCCATATACGCCATCCTCGACGCCGGACTGATCGCGCACGTCGGCTTCTGCACCGACGGCCAGCCGTTCGTGATCCCGATGCTCTACGCGCGCGACGGCGAGACGATCCTGCTGCACGGCTCGGTCGCGAGCCGCCTCGTCGATGCGCTCGGCGCAGGCATTCCGGCGTGCCTCAGCGTGACGCATGTCGACGGCCTCGTGCTCGCGCGCTCGCACTTCCATCATTCCGTCAACTACCGCTCGGTCGTCGCATTCGGGCGGGCGACGCTCATCGCCGATCCCGACGCGAAGATCGCTGCGCTCGCGCGCTTCGTCGACGCGATCGTTCCGGGCCGCGCGGCCGAGGCCCGTGCGCCCGATCGCAGTGAGCTCGCGGCGACCAGCGTGCTGCGCTTGGAGATCGAGGACGCGAGCGCGAAGATCCGCTCGGGCGGCGTCAAGGACGACGCGGCCGATCTCGCGCTGCCCCACTGGGCCGGCATCGTGCCGCAGCATCCCGTGTTCGGCGCGCCGATTCCCGACGAAAGCGTCCCCCAGGGCACCGTGCTGCCGCCGTCGGTTCAGCAACTCATCGCGGGAGCAGCGCGCGCATGACCACCAGCGCAATCCGGATCATCGACATCAACGATGCGGGCGGCAATGTCGTCGAACCCGCATGGCTCACCGCGGCCGAGACGGTGCACCGCCAGCTTCGGCCGCACCTGCCCGAGGCCTACGCCGAAAAGATGCATCGCGTGTTCGCCGACGGCGGACGCATGTGCGTCGCCGTGCGCGACGAGCGCGTGATCGGCGTCGCGGTCCATCGCGTCCACGAGAACACCGTCGACGGCGTGCAGATGTATGTCGACGATCTCGTCAGCGACGAGACCCGGCGCTCGCAAGGCGTCGGCCGTGCACTGATGGAGCACATGCAGCGTCTCGCGCGCGACGCAGGCTGCGCGAAGTTCAACCTCGATTCCGGCACGCAGCGCCAGCAGGCGCACAAGTTCTACTTCCGCGAAGGCATGGTCATCACGTCGTTCCACTTCGCAAAGCCGCTCTGACGGGCGCGCATTCCAACGCGCGGGGCGCGCCGCTATGATCGCGCCTCCCGCCATCCGATTGGCGATTCCTGGACCGCCGGATGGCCGCACAGAGCACAGTTTCCGATCCGCGCTCGCGCTCGCGGGGCATCGGCGTCGCGACCGCGCTGATGACCGCGCTCGCCGGCGGCGCGGTCTGGTGCCTCATCGCGCTCTACGCGCGCCACGACCTGATCGCGCTGTCGCTGCCGATCGCGGCCCTGATCGCGTGGGCGTTGCGCGCGCACGGCTTCGTCGGGCGCTGGTCCGGCGCCGTGATCGCGATCGCGTGCGTTGCGCTGGCCTCGGCGTATTCGCTGTACCTGCAGGCGGCGGCGCAGGTCGCCTCGATGCTGGGGTTGCCGCTCCGCGCGGCGCTGACGCAGATGGATCCGCACATGGCGATCGACATCGCGCGGGCGAATCTCGATGTCGCCGGCATCGCCACGATCATCGTCGCGGCGATCATCGCGGCGGCCGGCGTGCTCTGGACGCTCGGCAGGCGCACGCGCTGAGCGCATCAATTCAGGCCGGCGTGGCGACGGCCTGCGCGGGCGCTGCATCCGCATCGCCGAACCAGCGCTTCGCGATCCGGCGGCCGAGCCTGATCGACGGCCGTTCGACGAGGTAATAAACGAGCGCCGCGAACGCAATCGTCAGCAGCAGCACGACGAGCACGTACCATCCGAGATGCCAATTCCTGAGCCACGAATCGCTGGGCGACGACTGCACGACGCGGAGCAGCACGTTGAATACGACCGGATGGAACAGGTAGATCGAATAACTGATCAGCCCGAGCCACGGCAGCGGCGGCCATCCGAACCGGAGCACGCGCGTGCCGACGATGAAGATCAGCACGCCGATCGAATAGCCGATGGTGTGCTGGTACGGCACGCCGAAAAAGCGCCCCAGCACGAACGGATACAGCGCGACGACGAACAGCGCCGTGCCCCAGAGGCATGCGCGCTCGAAGCGCCCGCTCGCGAGACCGCTCATTTCCGCGCGATAAAGCGTGCCCCAGAGCATGATGCCGATGTGCATCGGCCAGAACGAACCGCCGTACCAGGCGCCGTTATGCAGCCTGAGCGAAACGATGATGATCATGACGTGAAGCGCGATCAGCGCCACGGCGATCACGCCGATGCGGCGGTAGCGCACGATATCGCCGGTCAGGACGAGGAGCGCGCAGATCACATAGAAGACGAACTCGATCGCAAGCGTCCAGTAGAGGCCGATCGCGGGCGGCACGTCGAAGATGTATTCGAGCATCGTCAGGTTGACGAGGATCGCGCTCGGCGCCATCGGGATGTTCCAGATCCAATACGTCGTCAGCACGCCGAGCGGAATCGACAGCCAATACGCGGGATAAAGGCGAAAGAAGCGCGTCAGCAGGAACTCGCGCACGGGATAGCGGTGCGCGAGCTTGATGCTGAACGGCACGACGAAACCGCTGATCGCGAAGAAGATCACGACGCCGATCCGGCCTGCGTTGATCGGCACCGTCAGCTCGTGGACCCAGCCGCTCCCGGCGCTCGCGACCTTCGTGAACTTTTCCGAGACATGCACCCATAGCACGAGCAGCGCCGCTAGCGCGCGCAGCGAATCGATGTAGCGCAGGCGGCGGTCTTCTCGCGATTGCACGATGCTCCTGACGGGCCGCTAGTGCCCGCCGCCTTCGATCGCCTTGAGCTCGGCGATCAGCCGGTTCGCGGCTTCCTTGCCGTCGGCGTACAGCATGCGCGTGTTGTCGGCGTAGAAGAGCGCGTTCTCGATGCCGGCGAAACCGGTGCCCTTGCCGCGCTTGATGACGATGATCTGCTTGGCGTTGGCGACGTCGAGGATCGGCATGCCGTAGATCGGCG